>JAKAWF010000500.1 GCA_021817025.1 bacterium | reverse complement strand
GGCCCGGCCGGCCCCACCGCCGAACCGGCGGATGCAGCCTCAGCTCCTCCGGGGGCGATGACGGTCCTCCCGATGTCGTCGGCACCCCTGGGCGGGACCCGCCGAGAGGGCCGGCGGGAGGCGGCGATCGGGCTCACGGTGGCCGCCAGTGTTCACTTCTCAGTCTCCCCTGATGACACCCCCGGGCCCCCGACCGAGGTGGCGCGGCCTGCCCCGGTCACGGGGACGCCCGGCCCTGCCATCCAGCGGCCGGCCCAACGGACTCCAGCTCCTAGCCACGCCCGGCTGCTCGAGACCCGCCCGTCCCGCCTTCACCCGGTCGGACGCGCTGGCTACCCACTGGCCGTGGTCTGGGCGGGACGCGCTCCCGGTTATGCCCGGCTCAGCCGCGGGCGAAGTGGCCCTTGCGCCGCCACACCAGCAGCCCCGAGAACAGCAGGGCCAGACCGGCCACTATGAGGATCCGGGAAAGAACAAGCGGCAGCCCGGCTCCGGTCGCCGGCGTGCTGGCCCCGGAAACCCCACCGTGAGGAGTGGTCGACCCACGGGTGGTGCTGGCACCCTTGACCGCACCGCCGGTCGCGCCGGTGAAGGTCGGCGTGAGGGAGATGGTGGCGGCGGCTCCCTGGTATGGATTGCCGGCTCCGATTGGGAACTCCCACTTGATCTGGAACGTGTTGGAGAACTTCGCGTTGTCCACCGATGACGCAACCCGCTGCGGCTTGCTGGTGCTCGCACAGTAGGCTGCGGTCGGGTAGGTCGCCTTCGTGGTTTTCGAGGAATCCGTGTAGCAGGAGACGGGACCCAGAGCGAATGTACTCCCGGTGGTGAGATCGGTGATGACCACCTGCAGCCCGCTCGAGGTGCCGTCCAGCAGCGCCTCGGTGGCCACCGGGGGCGTGGCCGTCGGGGACCCCCCTCCCGAGGTGGACACGCTGCTGACGACCACGGTCACGTTAACGGTGCTGGTGTTGGTGGGCGCCGCCGTGTCACTGATGGTCTCGGAGCAGGTCCCGGAATCACCGGGCGCCAGCGACAGCGACGACCCGCAGATGTTCAGCCCCTGCGCGAGCGCCGCATTCGCGGCCGCGATGCCCATGACCGCGCCCAGAGACCCGCTGACGAACCCGGCCGTCACCAGGACCGCGGCCAAGCGTGGCCGCAGAAAGCGACCCCCCGGGCCGAGCCAGCCCCTCATCCCCAGGCCACCGGCCCCGAACCGGAGCTGTTGGTGTTGTTGCGGGCTTGCACGGCGTAGGCCTGCAGGGTCACGGTCAGCGACTGGCAATCGGGCTTGTCGTCCTTGTCCCCGTCGCCGTTCTGCTGGCTCTGGTCGTCGCCCTGACCATCCTCATTCTCATTGCTGCCGCTCCGAGAGGGTGAACAAGTGACCGTGATGGTGTCTGTGAAACCACCAGAGGCCGGGCCGCTGCCGACGATCTGGTGGGTGCCCATCGTGAACGTCTGCGAAGGCGTGGAGCCGGTGATCGACAGCCCGGAGGTGTTGGAGCCGCTGGCGGTGATGTCCAGCCAGACCCAGGCGCTCAGGGAGCCAGTGTACGAGATCTGGTAGGTGCAGGAACTTGGAGGGCTCGCAGTCGCGCCCAGGGTGCATTGATCTCCCGCAGCGGAGCTGCTGGTCAAGGTGACCGTGCCGGCGGCAAACGTCTGCACCTGCCCGGCAGCGGTCGAGCTGAACAGCGCCAGGCTGGACGAGATGGAGAGCGACGCGAGAAACCCCAGGGCCACCAAGCCACTGAGCGTCAGGAGGCGCCGCCCGCCGAGTATCACTTGCTCACTCCTTCGCATTCTTTCGCATTCTTTGGATCGCCATCACGCTGGGCCGAGTGCCCTGTCAGAGGTTGGGGGGTCGGCGGGCCGAAGCCCGCCAACCCCTTGCTTCCATCGCAAATTGAGATATCGGCGCCGTCAGTGGTTGGTCACTTCCAGCTGATAGGTCCGGGAGGCGTTGCCCCGTTGGAGTTGTTGCGGTGCTGCACCGCCACGGCGTTAAGGCTGAGTGCGATGCCGCTGCCCTGAGCTGTGTTCCCCACGGTCGGAGCTACTTCAACGATGAGGCCCAGCTCCTCGCTGTCGCCTGCCGTCCACACAGTGGTGCACACAGTAGGACTGCCGCTGCAGTACTGGAGCAGGTTGGGGAGAGTGCTCGTAAAGGTGCAGTAGTTTTGGTTACTCGAGTTCGTGCCACAGGTAGCGGCACCACTTGGGTCCAGGTTGACAAACCCGCTCTGATCGCTCCCGGTGGCGAGAAGGACGGTGGTGCTGCTGTTGCCCGTCCAGATCGGTTGGGTCCCCGCCGTCCCGGTGGGACCATTGGAATCGCAGAAGGCTGCAACGGCTGGCGTTGCGCCTGCTGGAGCACCACCCGTTGTGGTGCACGCCGCGGTCGAGGTGATGGTCACATCCAGACCAACGAACGCGTTCAGCGAGCCAGCATAGTTAATCTGGTAGAAGCCACCGGACCCGTAGGGGGGCGTGAACCATGAGGGTGAGGGACAGCCGAGTCCGGCACTGTCGTTGCTCGGTCCTCCATTGCCACAGTAGATGTCGCCCGGGGCAAGGCCGCCCGTCTCAATCTTCAGGTTCGACACTCCGCCGCTGCCGCTGCCGAAGTAGACATTCCCCGCCGCAAAGGTCTGGCTCTGTGTTGGGGCCGTGCTGCTGAACAGCGCGAAGCTAGCCCCCATCGCCAGGCTGGCGATCGCGCCGACCCCGACAACGCCTGCGAGCACCAGCCCCAGGCGCTTGGTGAATAGATTCATCTAGGTTTCTCCTTCCTTCCTTGTCGAATGTCGTGCCGCGGGCGGCTCCCTCACCGCCCTGCGTGATCGATTTCGTATGAATCGTCTCGCGTGAACCGTGTCTGTACCTCTTATCCAGCCCTCCCCATCAATACCTGCCTCTGCACCTGTCGCAG
>JAKAWF010000499.1 GCA_021817025.1 bacterium | reverse complement strand
CGCACGGTGTGGATGAAATGGGGGCTGGGCCCGCTGTCGCCGAGGAGTCGGCGCAGTTCGACCACCGCGTTGTCCAGGGCGCGGTTGTAAACGTCCGAGTTCAGCCCCCACACCTGACCGATCAGCTGTTCCTTGCGCAGGACGACGCCCGGCCGGCTGGCCAGGGCCCCCAGCAGTCGGAAGAGTCGGGGGGGGAGGTGGACGTCCTCCCCATCGATAATGCAGGTCCAGGTGGACCAGTCGACCACCAGCCCTGGAAACTCGCTGCGCTGGAGGCTCGTGCCACCACGGGCCAGGTGGCGGGCGACGGCGGAGCGCAGGACTGCAAGATCCTCCTCCTTCCCGATGCAGACGTCGGCTCCACTGGCGTATCCCGCTGCCTTGTCGTAGGGGTCGCTCTTGGCGCTGAGCAGGATCACGGGAACCTGGTCCCCGGCTTTCCGCAGCGCCTGCAGGACCTCCAGCCCGGTCATCTCAGGCATGGCGTAGTCGAGGACGATGAGGTCGGGCCGCTGGCGGGCGGCGAGGGCCAAGGCGGCGCGGCCGCCGGTGGCGGTCAGCACGGTGCGCCCGTCGGCCTCCAAGAGGGCGCGCAGGGAGTCCAAGCACAGCGCGTCGTCGTCCACCGCCAGAACTGTCGCCTTGCTGCCGCCCATGCCCTCTCCGAACCTCAGGCCGCCAGAGTACGCGCTCGGAAGCGTCGGCACAAACCGTGCGTCACAGGTGCGCAATCGGGGACGCGTCGGGGGCACAGCGGTGCTGAAGGTGAGCGGACGCGGTCGCAGACTGCGGCGCCTGGGGCCGGTGGGAGGCCCGCTGTGGGAGACCGAGTGGTGGAAGAGGACTTCGGCGTGCGTGTCGCAGCTCTGCGGCGGGGTGACCAGGACGCCATGGCTTGGATGTTCACCGCCTTCGCCGGTGATGTGGAGAGGTGCTTCCGGCACCGTCCGCTGGAGGATCGCCGCGATCTGGTTCAGGATGTCTTTGTCACCGCCATGGTCAGGATCCACACCTTCCAGGGGGAGCGCGAGGCTGCCCTCCGGGCTTGGTTGCGCACCATCGCGTTCCACAGGTGGCACCACCGCTGGGAAGCGGACCTGGTGCGCCAGCGCTACCAGGGGCCGGCGCTGGAGCAACTTTTGGAGCTGAATCCGAGCCACTCTGCCTTTCGCGACCCCGCTACCGACCCGGCGGCCGAGGTCGCATCGAGTGATGAGGTGAGGGCGCTCCTGGGCCGGCTGACACCACGCCAGGCGGAGGTGGTCCGGGCCCACGTCCTCGAGGGGCGCAGCACCCAGGACATCGCCGATGCTTGGGGAGTTCCACGTGAGCGCGTGCGCGGTCTCTACAAGCGGGGGATGGCGCGGTTACGCCGCCCCCGCCAGGCACTGCGCCCGGCATGAGCGCGGCCACCGAGCGTCCTCAAGTTTACGGATCCGTAACCCCCGGAACCCTTTCCGCGGAGGTCGGCGGGAGTGCAGAATCGGCTGCCATCGGGCTTGGGCCCAGGGTGACGCCCCCAAGGGCCGGGGGCGACTCGCAGTGGGGAGCGAAGCGGTGAGGTGGCGGGTCGCAGCAGTCGTGGGTCTTTTGACCTTCGCGGCGGCGCTCGTCGGCCTCCTGGCCTTGCAGATCGAGGCCCAGGCCGGAGATGTCCGGGTGCTGGTGGCGGCGCAGACGATCGAGCCGGGTGAGGTGATCCAGGCGGACACCGCGTTCCTGGCCCCGGGCGGAGCGCTGGTTCGGCTGGGGAGGGCTGGGCTGGCAGACACCATCCCCGAGGCCAGCTATCGGGAGGTGGCGGGGGCTGTGGCGTTGGTGCGGATTCCCACCGGGGCCCTGATCCTTCGCCACGACCTGGCCTTGGGCGCCTCGGCCGATCTTCGCCAGCTCACACTCTCCCTGGCCTCCATGCCAATTGGGCTGGGGCCAGGGAGCAGAGTGGACCTTCTGGCGGTCTGGGGCCAGGGCGGTGGCGCGGGCTCCCCGGGTTCGATATGCCCCACGTCTGCGCCCGCGGGGTGCGTGGTCCCGCTCGCCCAGGGGGTGTCCCTGCTGGCCGCGAACCCCGGGGCTCACACGGTGACCTTCGACGTCTCCCCATCCGAGGTGACTCCCTGGCTTCTGCTGGACGCCACCCAGCCCATCTGGGCCGTGCCCGCCGGGTCAGCGGTCTGCCCGGGAGTGGAGCAGCCGATCTCCAGCCCCGCACAGGCGCTGCAGGAGATCCGTGGGGGATTGAGCCTCGCCGCCTGCCCGGCGGCTGACAACGCCGGCGGCGCCCCTTGAGGTTTGTGCCAGCGTCGGCGAAGAGTCATCCGATCGACCGGGATGAGCCGTCCTTGTGCACGGAGGGCCGGGTGGTGGGTGTCTTGGGCCCGGGAGGGGGATCGGGCGTCACCACCCTGGCCGTCAGCCTTGGCTTGGCGGTGGCCGGCGCTGGCCGATCGGTCGCCCTGGTCGACGCGGATCCCCGGCTGGGCATGGTGGCGGCCCAGCTGGGGTTGGTCGAGGACCGCTCACTCTTCCACCTGGTACACGAGGCTACGCTCAGGCCGGTCGACCACGCCTCGCTCAGGCGGCACCTGCAGTCATGGCGCGGCCTCGCCGTGTTGGCCGGGCGCGCCGAACCAGGGAGTGCGGTTGCGGCCCTCTTGCCCGGGTTGGAGGCGGTGTTGGGCCTGCTGGCCGAGCTCCACGAGCTCATCTTGGTCGATGTCGGCCCGCTGCACTCCGAAACCGCGGCAGCGGTCGCCTTTCGCTGCCAGGCGCTGGTGTGGGTGGTCGACGGCTCGCCGCTGGGTGCCGATCGCCTGGACCGCTGCCTCTCGTCGCCCTTTGGACGCCCTCTCCGGTCCAAGCCGCAGATGGCGGTCATCAATCGCGCCGGCCCGGGCCTCCCCACTCAGGCGCGTGAGTGGCTGGCTCGGGAGTACGGCCTATCGC
>JAKAWF010000498.1 GCA_021817025.1 bacterium | reverse complement strand
GGTTGTAGCTCTGGGTCAGGTAGATGGTGACGATGTAGAGACCGATGCTCACAAAGCGCACCACCGCGGTGTAGGTGCCCCGCACCTTGGTGGGCCACACCTCGCCCTTGAGGGTGTCCTCGGTGAGGTAGCTGATGTTCACGAAGACGTTGAGGACCACCAGGAGCAGGAAGAAGAGCGCTGCGGAAGCCGCCCAGGCGCCGGTGGTCGCAGCCAGCAGCACGGTCACCAGGAACGCGCCGCCGTAGCCCAGCAAGAGCAGCATCTTGCGGCTCAGCCGGTCGGCCCAGAAGGCGAAGAACCCGGAGATGAAGCCGGTGAGGGTGGCGGTCAGGAGGATCGCCGCCGAGAGCTTGGGGAAGTGGGCGGGTCCCAGGACGTAGGTCATGAGCCCGAAGCCCGCGGTCCCGGCGAAGGCGGTGGCGGTGGTGGCGAAGAGCCGCAGCCACATCGGCACCCGACGGGCCGCGCCCGAGGCGTTGGCGGCCGCGGTGGCGGCCGCGGCGGCCTCTTCGCGGGCGCGGTACTGCTCGGCGCCGTAGAAGCGGTCGATCTGCTCCTGGGCCCGGGCGTCCTGGCCCCGAGCCCGCAACCAGCGGATGGACTCGGGGGTCTTGGTCCGAGCGAAGAAGAGGACGGCCAGCACCACCAGGAAGGTGATGGCGATCATCCCCCGCTGGAAACCCACCCCCTTGTAGGCGCTGAGCAGCGAGACCGCCGCCAGCAAGAGGCCGCCCAGGTTGATCCCGTTGATCTCCAGCATCATGGCCTTGCCCCGGTGGCGGTGGGGCATCACCTCATGCGAGGCGGTCATGATCGTGTTCATCTCCCCCCCGGCGGCGAAGAGCATGATCGCCAGGAAGGCCAGGATCATCCAGTAGGTCACGCTGAACGCCAGCCCGATCGCCCCGATCCCGTAGAGGCCCATGGTCAGGTAGAAGGTGGTGCGGCGACCGACCCGGTCGGAGAGGGGGCCCGCAACCGCGATCCCGATGATCAGCCAGATCGGGGACCAGGAGAGGAGCAGGGAGCGCAGGCTGACCGGCATCGCCACCCAACCGGTGGCGATCGTGGCCATGCCGAAGATGTAGGCCTCCAGCAACATTCCCAGCACGAAGGAGGTGAAGTTCCAGCTGTCCGTCGGGCCCCACCGCTCCCCGGTCTCGGCGGCGGCCCCCTCGCGTGCGCCCGCTATCGTTGCCATCTCAACGCTCCTCCCTGCTCGAAATCCTTCCACTCCCGTTCGGGGCCATGCCAGATGATGCCCGCGGCGCTCCCGCGCGGGCTCCCGGTGCGGGCGCGGTGCTCTCCCGCACCACCAGCTCCACCGGTAGGCGCGCCGGCGTCAGGGCCTCGTCACCCCGCAGCAGCGCGGCCAGCAGGTCGACGGCCGTCCGGGCCAGCTGGTCCAGCGGCTGGCGAACGGTGGTCAGCGCCGGCACCGCGTACCTGCCCAGCTCGATGTCGTCGAAACCCACGACCGAGACCCTTTCTGGGACTTCCAGGCCCGCCGACCGGAGCGCCGAGACCGCTCCCAGCGCCATCAGGTCGTTGGCGCAGAAGACCGCGGTGAACTCCTCGCCGCCGTCGACCAGCTGCCGGGCGGCACCGTACCCCGACGCCTCCGTGAAGTCGCCCTGGGCCTCGGGACCGGGCGGCAGGTGGGCCTGGCTGAGGCGATCCAGGTGGCCGTCCCGACGCTCTCGAGCCACCGAGATCGACAGCGGGCCCGCGATGTGGGCGACTCGCCGGTGACCGAGGGCCAGGAGGTGGTCGGTGGCCAGACGGCCCCCGGCGCGGTGATCGGCCTGAACCGAGGCGGTGTTCCCGCCCGGCGCGGCCCGGTCCAGAGCCACGATCCGCAGCCGCGACCCGGCCCGGCGCTGGATCTCCTCGGGCGAGATCGCCAGCCCCATGGCCAGGACCCCCTCGATCTGGCGGCTGGCAAGCATCTCCAGGTACTCGGCCTCGGCTCCCGGGTCGCCCTCGGTGTTGCACAGGAGGACCGTCTTGCCATGGTGGCGGGCGCGCAGTTGGACCGCCTTGACCAGGGCGGGGAAGAACGGGTTGGCGATGTCCGGGAGCATGAGGGCTATCGAGTCACTGCGCCGAAGCGCCAGGCTGCGGGCCACGGCGTTGGGGCGGTAGCGCAGGCGGGCGGCGCTCTCCCTGACCCGCGCCACCGTGCCGGGGCTGATGGCGCCCATGCCGCGCAGCGCCCGCGACACGGTGGAGGGGGACAGTCCGGTTGCCCTGGCCAGGTCGTAAATGGTGGTCGCGCCCTCGGGCAAGGCTTACCTCCAAGCGGTGGCCCGTGGTCCCTGCAAGCGGTTGCCGCCGATGCTAGGAAGCCGGACCCGGCCCGTCAAGGGCTCCTGCTGATTCGACAGGACTCCTCCGGGACTCGCAACCACGCCGAGAACGGACACCGAGAATCGACGGCTGGAGGGCCGGCCCATCCCCATCCGGGGCCGGCAGTGGTAGGCCCAACCTCCGGGGGTACGGCAGAGGGGGAGGGTGCCGAGCGACGGCCCACCGCCCCACCCGTGGCAGGCGGCCACCCTGCCGGCCGCACCGGTGGAGTTGCTCATCCGGCGTCGCCGGATCTTGACGGCGAGGTGGAGCTCTCGTAGTGTTCGTTGGCTAGTGCGCACCCGGCCCTCACCCTGCGTGCGCCAGCAGAGGTGCGGGGGTCGAGACTGTCAGAACCCGTCGCATGGTGCGCAGCGACGCCATCGCGGAGGGAAGTTCGTGGTTCTCAGCATCGTTAGCTTTCCAACGTCTGCGTTCCCGCCGATCGCCCTCGGATTCTTCGGGCTGGCCACCGGGTACCTCATCTATGGGCCGCAAGAGCTGTTCCATTCCCCCGCGCGGGACGAGAAGGTGGACCTGGGGACCGGGATCTGGGGGATCTGGATGCCTGGCTTCCTGCAGTTCCTCACCGGG
>JAKAWF010000497.1 GCA_021817025.1 bacterium | reverse complement strand
CGATCTATCGCTGGCCTCCCAATCCTGAACTCCGTGCTCGACCGCCTCGGCTTCGACAATCTGGTTGCGGCCTGTCTGCCGGAGCCCGACCCCCGCTGCCAGATCGAACCGGCCCAGACCGAGACCCGCTATCCCGGGACCAACCTGGTGCTCCGTTACTCCGTCAACCAGCCGCCCGCGGCCCTATGAATTCCGGCCCTACATCAGGAGTCCTGGAGACCAGCCGACCGACGCCGACCCAGTTCCTCAAGAAATGGCGAGGACTTCACATGACGTCGTCGCCTGCAAAGACGGCCCCCCACCCGCCGTGGCCGCTCGGGGACCGCGGCGCCGGACCTCGGCTGTGGCGCAGTGGGCGCCCGGTCGTGGTGCAGGGCGGGGAGAATCGTGAAGCCGGCCCGGGAGGCGGCGGTGGTGGGGCGGCCCCGGCTACCCGGCCCTGGCCACCAGGACGCCGACCTTCTCGTAGGTGCCCTGGGCGCGAGCGTCGCGGGTGGCCAGCCGGGCCCCGTTGTCGGCGGCGGCCAGGGCCACCAGCGCATCGTAGACGGCACCTCCCGCGATCCCGAGCTGGCTCAGGAGCTGGGGCAGCTCGCGGGCTGTCTTCTCGCCCATGAGAAATGGGGGGGCGAACCGGTCGGCCAGGAGCGCAGCCGCATCTCGCGGATCGAGCCGCATGTCACCGGGCAGCCGGGTCAGCACCGCGTAGGTCTCCGCCAGCGCATGTCCGGCCAGGGCAACCTCCCTTCGGTCCCACCAGCGCACCACGTCCCGGTGGGCGTTGTGGGTCCGAACCAGCAGCGGCACCGCCACGCTGGTGTCGATGGCGAGGGGAGAGGTCACCGCCGTCCCTGGTCGATCAGCCCGAAGACGGTCTCGTCGTCAATCGGGGTCGTCCCGGTCACGACTCTGACCCCATCCTCCTCGACCAGCCGAGCGGTACGGCCGACGGGCACCAATGCCAGACCCTCACCGTACCGGGAAATGTCCACCTTGGACCCCGGTCGCAGTCCCAGGCTGTCGCGCAGCAGCTTGGGCACGACTACCCGGCCCACCGCGTCGATGGTGGCCTTCATGGGAAAACTATACCAGCGTGCTCCCAGTCACCGCTCCGAAGAGGGCTCCCGGCCGGGCCGCGTTGGAGGAGACTGCGGCGACGGCCGGCCACTCGCCGCGGCGGCGCAGTTCCTCGAGGCGAGCCCGAGTGGCCTCCAGACTCGTCAGCCGGTGGGAGTCCCGCACTGCTGTCATGCCGAACCGCGCCGCGGCGAGGATCCCAGCGCCTGGCCCGCCCCGGAGCGAGCCTCGGCTCGCTCCTCCTGGCTGGGGCAAAGACCTTGACGACCAGCGACTGGAATCGCGAAATCACAGTGACGATTGACAGTCGTGGCAGGGCGTGCGTATAATCCATGCAAAACGCTTTGCATGGAGTTGAGGATGGACGCTGCTAAATCGCCGTCGACGATCGCTGACGTGGCCCAGTTGGCAGGTGTCAGCATCACGACGGTGTCGCATGTCACCAGCGGCAATAGACCGGTCGGGTCAAGTACGACTCGTCGGGTCCGCGAAGCAATGCGGCAACTGCGGTACATACCTAATAGCGCGGCCCGGTCGCTCGCTCTCGGGAGTGCTCAAACGCTTGGCCTGGTGGTCCCGGATATCGGCAACACCTTTTTTGCCGAGCTCGCCAAGGGTGCATCCGACGCGGCTGACTCCCTGGGCTACGCGCTGCTTCTTGGCAATGGTGGTTCACAGCCGGAGCGGGAGGCACACTACCTTGACACCCTGCGCAGTCGCGCCGTCGACGGGCTGATCTATGCACCAGGCGCCGCTTTGCCAGAGAGGTATCTGTCCGACCTGGCGAGTGAGTTCCCCATGGCGATTGTCGATGAGGCTGTTCAAGGACTCGCCGCAATCCAGGTACTGTCGGACAACCACCAAGGGGGGCGGCTGGTAGCTGAGCTGCTGTGCGGGCTCGGCCACTCCTCTTTCCTGGTGATCACCGGTCCTCCGAGCCTGCCTTCCAGTTCCGAGCGGCTGAGTGGCTTCGTGGAGGCGGTTCGGGAACTCTGCGCCGGCCCAGAACCGGAGTTGAAGGTGGTGGAGGGCACGTACGAGTTGCGCAGTGGCTTCGAAGTCGTGAAGGCCAGGCTCGAACAGGGTAGGCTTTCGGCTAGCGCGGTCTTTGCTCTCAATGACTTGATGGCGGTCGGCGCCTTGCAGGCGCTGCAGCAGGCCGGGATGAGTGTTCCCCACCAAGTGTCCGTGGTTGGCTACGACGACAGTCTTCTCGCCGCGGGAGTCTCGCCAAGCCTCAGCACGGTTCGTCAGCCAGCCTATGAGATGGGGCACACGGCGGCGCTGGAGTTGCTCAACTGGCTCGAGAGCGGGCGCCCGCCGGAGCCGTTGGAGCGGGTGCTCGAGGTCGGGCTCATAGTGCGGAACAGCGTCGGGATCACAGGCGGTTGACCAGAGTGCCACCCGCGCCTAATTCCGACCGATCTCTCCTGTTGATTGGGGAATCGTGGTTTAGCCACACCATCCACCAGAAGGGCTTCGATAGCTTCACCACCTCGACCTACGAGGAAGGGTGTGGGGAGTTTCGGACGGCGCTCGAGGGCGAAGGGTGGACCGTGACCCACATTCCCTGCCACTTGGTCGAATCGAGCATGCCTGACACGGTGGAGAAACTAAGCGGCTATCACGTGGTGGTTCTGAGTGACGTCGGGAGCAACACGTTCCTGCTCGGGAGGAAGACCTTTCTGCAGGGCGAAACGGCCCCCGACTACCTTGACTTGCTTCGGGCCTACGTGGAAGGCGGGGGCGGACTGGTTATGGTCGGAGGCTACATGTCCTTCAGTGGCATTGATGGCAAGGCGGGCTATGCTCGCACCTGTCTGGCAGATGTGCTTCCGGTTGAAGTCGCCAGCGGTGATGATCGGATCGAGAG
>JAKAWF010000496.1 GCA_021817025.1 bacterium | reverse complement strand
GTCCCATCCCGGAGTCCTGCTTCCAGCCGAGAAGGTCCTGACTGGTAGTCGGGAGTTCAGACACCTCCTGGGGCCCCTGGATCCCAACGGACAGCCGCTCACACCTGCTGAACTCTCCAGTCTGCACGCTGGCCTGGGCCCCCCCGGGGACCTCCCGCCCGTTCCACGCACGGCGGTGACCACTCCACCAGCCCTCTACAACGCCTATCGGGCGGCCGCGCCACTGGTGAGTGCGAGCGGGCGGACCGTGCAGTTCGAAGCCAGCCTAGCGGCCGGGCCGGCCAGCTCCACCGCCGCAATGGCGCAAATTCCCGCCGTCCGCGCGACGCTGGCGCGGGCAGCCCGTGCGTCCGGGGCCCGGAAGTACGGAGTCGCCGGCGAGGCGGCCGCGCTGGCCGACGTGAGCTCTCTTTCCAACCAGGATCTCCTCCACGTCGTGCCCCTGGCGGTGCTGGCGATAGCCCTGCTGCTGGGACTCGTCCTGCGCAGCCTGGTCGCGCCCGTGTACCTCATCGCCAGCGTGGTGATCTCGTACCTGGCCGCCCTGGGAGCGGCCGTGTTGGTGTTCATGAATCTTGGCGGCGCCGCCGGCCTGACCTTCCTTCTGCCGTTCCTGATGTTCATCTTCCTGCTCGCCCTGGGCGAGGACTACAACATCCTGGTCATGACCAGGATCCGAGACGAGACCGCCGCTCTTCCCCTGCGCGAGGCTGTGATTCGAGCGATGAAGCTGACCGGGCCGACCGTCACCTCGGCCGGGCTGGTGCTCGCCGGGACATTTGCCGTGCTCGCCTTCTCGGGTGGGAGCGGCCCCAATGGACCAGAGATCCAGGACATCGGCTTCGGGTTGGCCATAGGGATTCTCATGGACACCTTCTTGGTCCGCACGCTGCTGGTGCCCTCGACGGTTGTCATTCTCGGTCGCTGGAACTGGTGGCCGAGCTCGAAGTGGCGAACCCAACCGAGCACTTGAGCTCGGACCACCCTCCAGGCCCAATCGCGACTGGGTGGGGCCGGTGACCAGGCTCGGGTCTGCCTGCGCCCAGCTGGTGAGTCGCATGGAATCCGGCTCCGACGAGCCCCCGCCAGCGGCCCGCTGAGGGGCTGGTCCGGGCCGGCGCTGAGCGAGGAAGATGGCGGATCAAGCCGAGTTTGCCCCGGGCCGTGGTCGAGTCCTCGGCCCGGGGCGGCTATGGGGAGGTGGTGTGCGGGCCCACAGGTCGGCGGGCTACTGGCCCAAGTCGAGAATGTGTCCGACCAACGGCTTCTTTCCGTAGAGATGGCGGCCGGTCACGACCAGGACGTCGCTGTTGGGGATGGAGCTGAGGCTCTCCACAACCGGGGCAACGCCATGGCCCTCGAACTTCATGATCTTGGTGTGAGCCGTGAGGTCCAGGGTCAGGGTCCTTCCATCTGGCTGTTTGATCGTGATCGTCCCATGGCCAGCGCCGCCGGTGGTGGTCTCCGAGACCAGGGAGCCGATCGCCTTCGATGGCCGGCAATGCCGATGCCGATGCCCGTGGGGACTGACAGTTGCCGGCTTGCCCGGCGGTGTTGACCCAGTGGGCGTGGCGGCAGCCACAGCCACAGCCCCGCCGATCGCGGCCACGGCGACTCCCCCGGCTACCGCCATGGACATCATGTGCAGCTTGCGCATGTTGGGTGGCTCCTCCGATGTGGGCGGCACTGCCGCTCGACCTCTTACAACCTTCCGATCTCAGATCGTAGGCCGATGGGATCCCTGGAACCTGAGGTGTGCCTGAGAAGGCCCCGGGTTCGGGGACCAGCCATTGAACATGTGTCGACGATCCCATCCGCCACCGCCATTCGCCGCCAGGGCTCCCGGGGCGCGGGGCCGAAAGGGCAGCCAGAGCGAGGGCGAGGTTTCAGGAGCCTGACCGCCAGAGGGGCACTCCATGGGGCGACTGCACCAGCCGTATCTCCAACACAGCGTGCGACTCCAACCAAAGTTGACCGAGAGGTGGCCCGGTCCCCGCCCGTCCTGACTTGGGTTGCGACATCCTCTTGCTCGAGGACCACTCCTGCTTCGCAGCCGCGCCGGCCCTGTCGGTGTCGACTATCACGGGCACGACAACGGCTTCGCTTAGGCCCGCGGCCAGGCAGTCCTCCTGACCAAGGTGCCATCTCGTACTTCCAGCCGGAGACGATGCTCCCGCTCAGTCGGGCCGGGAGCTGAGCCCCGCCCTGCCGAGCTCGCCGTAGGCGTCCCAGAGCCGTCCCAGAACCTGCATTCCGCGGAACAGCTGGCTGAGGACCACCCTCTCGTTGGGGGCATGGATATGGTCGCCGGGGAGCCCGACCCCAAACAGCACACACGGCACCGCAAGCTCCTCCGCGATGGTCGCGACCGGTGGGATGCTGCCCCCCTCGCGGATGAAGACCGGGTCCTTTCCCCACACTGCTGAGATGGCCCGGGCGGCGGCATCCACCGCAGGGTGGGACGTCGGTGTCAGCACCCATCGGCCGTCGTGGATGAGCTCGAACTCGATGGCGGCTCCAGGGGGAGCCGACCGGCGCAGGTGGTCACCGACGAGCCTGGTTATCTCAGCCGCATCCTGGTCGGGGACCAGCCGTGACGAGAGCTTGGCGGCGGCCCGGGCGGGGATGACCGTCTTCGCACCCTCGCCCTGGTACCCGCCCCAAATCCCGCAGATCTCCAGGGTCGGTCGTGTGCTGCGCCGCTCCATCAGGGTGTAGCCGGCCTCGCCGGCCGGCACCGCGCCCACCTCGGCCAGGAACGAGCGCTCGTCGAAAGGGATCTGGGCCAGCTGCTGGCGTTCCTCGGTTGACAGTTCCAGGACGCGGTCATAGAAGCCGGGCACGGTGACCCGGCCGTCGCGGTCGTGCAGCCCCGCCAGCATCTCGGCCAGGACCGCGATCGGGTTCAGCACGGTACCCCCGTAGACCCCGGAGTGGAGGTCGGTCTCCGAGGTGCGGACCCGCACCTCC
>JAKAWF010000495.1 GCA_021817025.1 bacterium | reverse complement strand
AGCCCGCATCGTCTAGCGGTCAGGACACCACCCTTTCAAGGTGGTAACCGGGGTTCGACTCCCCGTGCGGGTAGGGACCGGCTATCTGGGGTGCAGCCGACGCACCCCCAGGACCAGCGCCGCAGATCCCAGGGTGGCCCCGGGCAGGGACCGAAGGCGACCCTTCCCGATTCGCAGGTGCATCCCGAAGAGGGCGAGTTCGCCCAAACCACAAGTCAGGGCGAGTGCGGTGGTGAGCGACCGCCAGCGGCTGGACTCGGGTCGCGATCCCGCGAGACGGCTGCTGACCCTAAGCCCTGTCCAGAGCAACAGGCCGACCGCCGATCCCCTCGCCCGAGACCGGGACTTGGCCGGCAGGGAGGTCCGGCGCGCGGCCAGGAACGCCTGGAGGTCCGCCGCGCCCAGGGCGGCCACCCAGGTCAGCGCCGAGTTCTCTTCACTTGACCCGGTGGGGTCATCAGTTGGCAACCACACGCAGCGTCAAGTATCGCTCATGCTCCCGAGCGGCGGCCGCTTCGTATCCCGCCGGCTCGTCAGGCCGCCTGCGGCGCCGCCGAGCCCTGCCTGCACCCGCTCATTGACCACCACCAACCGTGAGTCGGCCGGCGCCTGCAGGGTTGGTTACTGGCCCGCCTTCCGAGACCGACTGCAGAATTCGATAGCCCCGGAGGGCCAGTTCCAAGCGCAAGCGGTCGTCCGCCCGGTCCCAGCCCCCGACTAGTTGCCGGATGCGGTCGATCCGGTAGAGGAGCGTGTGGCGGTGAATGTGCAGGCTGCGGGCCGCTTCGCTGAGACCGGGCTGAGCGAGCACGACCTCGAGAGTCTCTCTGAGCGGAGTGCTGCGGACCTTCTCCCTTGCCAGCAGGGGACCCAGGGTCAACTCAACGAAGTCCCGCAGACCCCGGAGGTCCTGTAGCCAGGCCAGGTAGGGATGCAGCCGGCTGGCATCGTGCAGCCGTTCCTCCGGCATCAGGATCTGCCCCACTGTGAGCGCCGCGCGGGTGGCTCTGACCGCGGCCGGGGTGTCGGCCAGTTGCGCCGCAACCGGCCCCACGGCCATCTCCCAGGGAACCACCTCGGCGCCGACGGCGACCCTCAGCAGCCGCTGCAGGGTGCTGACCTTGACCTGAGCCGGGACCAGTGCCACCACGCTGGCCTGGTAGAGGGCCACGTGGGCTCCCAGTGCCATCCAGGCCGTGGCCACGGTGGCTTCCGTGGCGGTGTCATCAGCGGCCAGCACCACCAGCCGGTAGGGGAAGTCGAGCACGGTGCCGCCGGCAGCGGCCTTGGCGACCATCTCATCGTCGGCGGTTCCCCCTAGAACCTCGGCGAAGAACTGGTCGTACTGGCGATCGTGCTCGCGGCGGCTCTGTTCCCGGGTCTCCAGGTAGCTGGTGCTGACCGCCACGCTGATGGCGTCGAGATAGTCAAACAGGGGGCCAACGGCGGTCAGGACCGACTGGGCTTCGATCTCCGGGTGATTTCTGACCACCTCGATGACGTGCTGCCAGATGACCAGCGCTGCCACCCGGTAGGCGCGCAAGATGGCGTCCAGGGGCACCCCGGTGCTGGCCATCCGGCCTCCCATTCGCGAGAGCTGTTGCAGCTCAGAGCGCGACGGCGGCCTCGACTCCTCCCACAGAGAGAGCAGGGTGCCGACCCCCTCCCGGCAGGCTGCCAGCACCTCGCTGGAGAAGGCTGAGCCGCCATCCACCCCTTCGGCCAAAGGGATCATGCGGGCCATCTCGATCGCCATCCGGCGGGCCACCCTCTCCATCCTGGCCCGCAGGGACTCGATGATGACCGGGCTGACCGACGGCATGCCTTCGTAGCCGCGCCGCTCGCGGCGCGCGGGGCGGGGAACGCTCTGGCTCACGACCACGGCGTGGCCAGCATAGATCAGGTCTTGGCGCTTCGTATCAGCGCCCCCGGCCGCCTCCTCGAGCGGGCCTGCTCCCGGGCGACGGGCACGTGGTTCCCATAGACGCTCCGGGTCGTCACCGATGGCCTGGTTCAACCAAACCCGGGAGAACCACCTCCACTTGCCCAGGCGGATAGACTGGCGTTCGTCTGGGTTGGCCCTCGGTGGGAGGTGGCGGCTGGTGCTGGCGGCCTACGCGACTGGCACAGGGGGGGATGACCCGCTGGCCAATCTGGAGGTGGGGGAGCGAGAGATCCCCGCACCGCCAAGAGGGTTCGTCCGCCTGGCGGTTCTGGCCGCGACCCTGAATCATCACGACCTCTGGACCCTGCAGGGGGTTGGCGTCGTGCCGTCGTCCTTTCCCCGCACTCTCGGCTGCGACGTGGCGGGGAGGGTCGAGAGCTATGGGCCGGACACCCCCCCCTCGCTTCCAGTCGGCTCCGAGGTGGTGGCGCACGCGGTCATCACCTGCGGTGTCTGCGACGCCTGCCTGGGGCCAGATGAGACCCTGTGTCGCCGCTTCGCCCTGCTCACGGAGGGGCCCTACGAGGGCACCCTCGCCGAGTACTGCGTGGTGCCCGCTCAGAACCTGTTCCCGATCCCAGCCGGGCTCAGTCCCGAGCAGGCCGCCTGCCTCCCCACCGCCTATCTCACCGCCTATCGGATGCTCTTCACCAAGGGCGGGCTGCGGCCCGGTGGCACGGTGCTTATCCAGGGCGCCGGCGGCGGCCTGTCCACGGCAGCGGAGATCCTGGCACTGGCGGCCGGGCTCAAGGTGATAGTGGCCAGCCGCTCCCCCAGCAAGAGGGAGGCGGCCCTTGGTCGCGGCGTCCACCACGCTGTCGCCACCGGCGCCGAGGAGGTCCCTGAGGTGCTTGCCCTGACCGCTGGGGAAGGCGTTGACGTGGTCATCGAGTCGGTGGGGGAGGCCACCTGGGCCGCCAGCCTCAGGGTGTTGCGTAGGGGCGGCGCGGTGGTGGTGGCCGGCGCCACCAGCGGGGCCGATCCGCCATCTGACCTGCGCCGCGTCTTCTGGCGCCGCTCCGTGCCGACGAGATCA
>JAKAWF010000494.1:1684-2984 GCA_021817025.1 bacterium | reverse complement strand
GCCCGGCTCCGCTTGCTATCCGCCTGGCTGCACCGCTACAACTACCACCGCACCCACACCGCGCTTGGCGGCCTCCCTCCGGTGGCTCGTGTCAACAACCTACGTGGGAAGTACACCTAGACCATGAAAGTATCGATCCGGGGCTGCTGACGGCGACTCCATTGCGGTCGTGGGACCGGACGATGTCCACGTGGTCGAGGACGTGCCCGAAGCGCATGGCCACGACGAAGTGGCCAGCCTCGTGGCAGGCCAGTGCCCACTCGTCACGGGGTAGAACCTCGGCCATCCGCACAGTGTAGAGGAGGGTAGGTGGGGAACGGACACACGCGGACGCCCCTCCCTACGCGGGTTGACCGAGATGCGAGAAGAGCGTGTGCCCGCATGTGGCCCGGTTGTTCTTGGGTGCCTTCTTCCTTCGCTTTCGGATCTCGCCGCGGCCGATTATCAGGTCGTGCTTGTAGACCGTGCCGTCGATCCGGATCGAGCCGAAGGAGAGGCTCTCGAAGCGCACCAATCGCCCCTACCCATCCAGTGTGGCGGTGGCGAGGAGCCGACGAGAGCGTGACGCCTTGGTGATTGTCGCGTCTGGAGCACCCTGTGAAGCTTTCCTCGCCATGGGAGCATCCTCAACTAAGGAACCGATCTAAGTATGCCCGTCGCTGAACGGTGGTACATGCGACGCCCGGCGGCGCCTTCTGGGCGACGCCAGTGGAACGGGCTCGCCATCGCGGCCCTCGTCCTCGCGCTACTCTGGCTGCGCTGGCTTGGGTCCCTCCTCGGCGTCATCTTCGGAGTCGTTGCTCATCGCCAGATCAAGCGGTCCGGAGGCGGGCAACGCGGAGACGGGCTGGCAATCGCTGGGACAGCTGTCGGGGCGTTGGGATTGCTACTGTTGGTGGTGGGGAGCATCGGTGCCGCCGTCACGCCTCCCCGTTCCGCTTCGAAGCTGCGGGCGACACATTCACACCAAGCGTCCCCGGCGATCCCAGAAGTGCGTGTGGTCGCCAGCGGGTTCACCCAGGACACACTTGCCGCGAGCAGCACCATCAGCTACGGCGTCATCCTTGAGAACACGAGCCCCCATGTCGCGGCGCTTCACCTTCAGCTGGCAATCGCACTCGTGGATGCCCAAGGGCGGTCCGTCGCCAGCGCGACGACCGCAATAACAGGCATCCCGGCGGGAGGGCGGTTCTAGGTTGGGGGAACGGCTGCGCCCAATGTCTCCCTGTCCGCGGCGACGTTGGATGCCTCAGTCACGGTGGGCTCGGGTACGACGCAACAGCCTGTACTACCGTCCGTG
>JAKAWF010000494.1:0-1674 GCA_021817025.1 bacterium | reverse complement strand
CTGTCGCTGGCCGGCTACTCCGTGGCGCCAGGGATACCGGTGCCGGGGTTCGGCAACGTCGGCGGGGACATCACCAATCCCTACTCCGTACCGTTGGCCTCTGATGCGACCATCTACGTGGTCTACCTGAATCCCCAGGGCCAGGTCGTGGGTGGAGCGTCCGAAGAGGCGGGCGCTCAGGTGCAACCCGGCGCGACAGTGGCCTTCAGCCAGCCAGACGTGGAGATCGGCAAGGCCACGACCCTCGACGCCTCAGTCGATCCGTGCGTCGCATTCGGATTCTCGATGCCGGGTAGCTGTCCGGCGACGGGGTAGACCCTGCCTCGTTAGGCGGGACTCCTGGTCGCGCGCCGGCGTACGGGGCTGGCGGCGACAGCCACCTTGAGGGCGCTGCCCGGGTAGAAGCGGACCTTCTTGGAGGGGCCCACCTTTACCGGCGCCCCGGTCCGGGGATTGCGCCGCATCCCGCCCGGGCTCTCGCGGACCTTCCATTGCCCGAACCCGGCGATGGCAACATCCTCCCCAGCCTCGAGTTTCTTGGTGATCAACCCGAAGATCAACTGGAGCGTCTCGTCGGCAAAGCTGAAGCTCGAGAAGACGGGATCGTTGGGGTCCCCGTCGTAGAGCAGCTGGGCTTGCAAGGTCTTGGCCAGTTCGCGACGGTTCATTGGGAGCACCCCCCTGTGATCTCGGTTGGGCCTTGATCGTGCCCCGCTGAGGATTCTATAGACATCGCCTCCCCCCTGGACCGCGCGGCGTTATCACCCCTCCCACTGGACTTGACCCGGAACGACGGACCAGTCCAGCATGAGTATCGCCCCTCGCATCCATTGAGCACTTTCCTCCACCAACTCTCGGTTGGGAGCACGATGGAGCCAAGGGGACGAGGCGACTTCACGGACGGCACCCCTCACTTGCGTCGTGGTCGCCGGGAGGGCTGTCGCATGCCTGTGACCCTCCCGGCAGTGTCGCCCTGGAGTATGGAGCGGACTCGGGGTGAGCGGACGAGGTAGTCAGCCAATAGGGGCCAAGTAGCCATTGCAGGCACATGTCGCCCCGTGGTCTTGCGATAGGCCTCAAGTTCCGCGATGACCCGGGCCTCGTCGTGAAGGAGCGCCGCCTGCGCCACTTTGAACTGCGGTTGATCACTCGGTGGCTCCCAGTGCGCAATCTCGGCTCTTATCTGATCCCAATCTTGATCACCCAGCTCGCGCCGGGCCATCCAGAGATTGACCCTCAGCTCATGGTGTGAGTGATCCGGCAGCGAAGCGGCTAGGGCAACTTCTGCGATGGATCGAGCCTCCAACCAACGCTTGGCCTTGAGAGCCTCAAAGACGAGGTCCGCTGCGATGTCAGCTACACCAGGATAGTCGCCGATGAAGTGGGTGAGCCATACGATGCCAAGGACGCTACCCAGTCCATGCAAGAGATCGAGTGCCTCGGTAACATATTCGGCGTCGCATCGCAGTAACTCGCCGAGCGCTGGTTTCGGCAGTAAGCGGGGAAGGTGGTCGATATACTGCTGGTCGGCTAGGCTGGAGGCATGGACTAAGACATGGCGCCGCGCGAACACCTCGCAGAACTGGTTCCAGTCGAAACCGAGGTGTGACAAGTCTATGTGTAGCTTCTTGTGCAGGGTCTTCTGCCACTCGACGGGGGAGTTCTTGAGAAAGT
>JAKAWF010000493.1 GCA_021817025.1 bacterium | reverse complement strand
GCGGGCTCGCGGATCGCTCAGCCGCCGGAGTGGATGTGGTGAGCAGGGGACCACGCAGGAGCCACCGCCTCGGCCCGGTCAGCGCACGGCCAGAAACAGGCTTCGATGCTGCTCTTCGATGTAGTGGTCGGTGACGTTGTTGGCGACAAAGTCCGGCTGCTCGTAGACGGTGCTGAAGCCCGCGTCCCGGATGGCCTGGATCAGGTGGCTGCGCTCGAGCCAGAAGGACCGCGAATTGCCGTAGCTGCTCCAGTTGGAGGCCTCCACCTCGCCCGGGTCGGGGTCCTCCGAGAACTCCCGGTACCACCGGCCCAGGTGACCATCATGCTCGACCAGGTCGGAGAGGTCGAAGTGGGGGGGCACGGCCGAGCTCAGCGAGTAGTGGGTCTGGAGGATCAGCAGCTGCCGGGTGCGCTCAGCCAGCAGCCGCAGGAACGTTGCCGGCCGATCCAGGTGATACAGGAGCCCGCTGCAGAAGACCACGTCGAAGAGCGGGTACCGCCCCAGGTTGCGGGCGTCGTCGCGCACGAAGTGAAGGTTTTCCAGGCGCAGTTGATCGGCCACCAGCTGGCAGCGGGCGAAGTTGGTCTCCCGCGCCTCCAGACCGGTCGCGTCGAAGCCGGCCCTGGCGAACTCGACCGTGTACCCGCCCTCCAGGCAGCCGAGGTCGATCACCGTGGTCTGCCGCCGTCCCGACGGCGGAAAGAAGATGTCCAGGGTCCGCAGCACCGCCGCGGTCACCGGTTCCTCGGCGGTGAGCGGCACCCCGGGACGGGTCAGGGTCCCGTCCGGCAACTCGATGTTGTGGGCGGTGAAGGGGATCAGCGGCGAATCCATCTCCTGCTCCTGCAAAAGTAGCTGGCAAATCCGGCCGCAACGACGATCCAGTATGCACGCTGCCGCCGAGAGGGGGGGAAGGGACCATCGGGCCCGCCCGCGGCGCGCAGCCTCCGTGGCCGTAACTGACAGAACGCGTGGGCGAGAGGCCGCCCGGCCGCCATCAGGCGATCCAGGACCCGATTGATCCGATGTCAGGGGTGGGCCGTATACCGCGATGGGACCGCTCACAGGTTGTCCGGTGCGGGACTGTTCCCAGCCTCGCTGAGCCCAGCACCGGAGCCGGCTCGTGGCAGCCCCAATCCACTCACGCAGGGCGCGGCTCACCGCGCTGGTCAATTCGGAGCAGAGGAGACAAGGATGGACCCCGTAACACGACGCACTTTCCTGAAGCGAGCGGGCCTCGGAGCCGCGGCGGTCGGTGTGGCCGCCACCGTGCCGAGCTTCATGCGCAATGGCGCCAAGCCCAGCCCGGCGACCCCGGCGGTGCCAATGGGCCGGGTCTCCCAGAAGGGACCGGTGGTGGCGCACATCAGCGATGCCAACAGCGGCGACATCACCCTCATGTCCGGCACCAAGGAAGTGACCTATCACAACGCCGCGCTGGCGCGCGAGTTGCTCCGGGCCGCCCAATAGGGCCCCGCGACCCCCAGCCAAACCGATTTAGGAGGCACCCATGTCATCGCACCGCGAAGCCCCGAGTATCGCCAAGGACCCGGTGGCGGATAACACCGACGTCTACGCATTTGTGAGCCCCGATGATCCGAGCACGGTGACGATCATCGCCAACTTCATCCCGCTGGAGGAGCCCGGCGGGGGCCCGAACTTCTACGAGTTCGGCAACGATGTCCTCTACGAGATCGTGATCGACCAGACCGGTGACGGCAACGCCAACATCATCTACCAGTTCCTCTTCGAGACCGAGATCAAAGACGACAACATCTTCCTCTACAACACCGGCCCGATCAGCTCGCTGAGCGATCCCCACTGGAATCGCCCGCAGTTCTACACCGTGCGCCGGGTGGTGGACTACAGCAACGGGAACGAGCCGCTGGTGGAGACCCTGGGCACCCACGTCCCCTGCCCACCCTGCAACATCGGCCCGGTGTCGATTCCCAACTACCCCAGTCTGGCGTCCGCCGCGATCTATGCGCCGGCGGCCGCGCCGGGCACCAAGATCTTCGCCGGCCAGCGGGCCGAGGGCTTCTACGTGGACCTCGGCGCGATCTTCAACCTCGGCGACCTGCGACCCTTCCAGCAGCTCTGGATCGGGGGCGGCAGCGCCACCCCCGGGGTGAACTCCGGGGCGGGCAAGAACGTCCACACGATCGCGATCCAGGTCCCCAAGACCCAGCTGCTTCAGGGCAACTACAACGGCAGCTCCCCCACCGACCCCAGGTCGACCATCGGGGTTTGGGCCCGGTCGCTGCGCCAGAAGGTGACCCTCGAGAGCGGAGGGGTCACCGAGACCGTGGGTCCGTACATGCAGATCTCGCGCCTGGGCAACCCGTTGGTGAACGAGGTGCTGATCGGGATGGGATTCAAGGACCTCTGGAACTCCAGGATGCCCCAGGGAGACAGCCAGTTCGCGGCTGACTACGAGCACCCGGCGCTGGCGTCACTGCTGCCCGTCCTCTACCCCAACGTCTTCCCCAACCTGGCCGCCCTCAACCAGTCCGGGGCATCCCGGGCCGACATCGTGGCCATCCTGCTGACCGGTCTCCCCGCGGGGGTGGTCAGCGGCTTCCAGAACTACACCGGCACCACCCAGTCGGACCTGCTCCGCCTGAACGTCGCCTACGCGCCCAGCAGCAACCCGAGCCTGCTCGGCCTGCTCGGCGGGGACGTGGCTGGATTCCCCAACGGGCGCCGGGTCTTCGACGACGTGACCACCATCGAGCTGCGCGCCCTGGCGGGCCTCACCTACGCGCTGGTGGACAAGAGCTACACCCCCGACAAGGCGGCCAGCGAGATCTACCCGGTGATAGACCCCGCCACCAACACCCCGGCCAGCCTCTCAGCCATCGGCATCACCTACCTCAACTCCTTCCCCTACCTGGGGACTCCGTACGACGGATTCGACACCCCCGCCAAGACCACTACGGACTACGGCACCGGCAGCTGAGCGCAGACCGCTTCCCGCCCGTCA
>JAKAWF010000492.1 GCA_021817025.1 bacterium | reverse complement strand
CCTCCCGGTCTCGCGAGCGATGAAGACCGATGTGTCGAGGACGATGTTCACAGGTTGGCCAGGCGGTCAGGGACCAGGCGATCCAACTCCGCTGTCAACCCGGCGTCTGCGGCAGCCGCCTGGATCCGCCCCCACACCTGGTGAGCCGGCACCCAAGCTAGTCGACGCTCAAACGGCACCAGAGTTGCCACCGGGCGGCGGTCAACGGTTACAACGATGCTCTCCCCGGCCTCCACCCGTCGGAGGATGGCGGAGGTCGTGGCGCGCAGCTCGCGAAGCGGAACTTGTGTCACACCCGTAGCATATCAGCTACACGCCCCTGTGAGGGGTGGTTTCCAATGGTGCCCGCCACCCTGCTGACTGCCTCAACGAGGCGGCACCATCGATCCGCGGACCTCTGGACGTCCTGGTCTCCTATGGGGCGCAGCGATCCCCTCGGGATCGGCTTAACAGGCGGGTGATGCCGCGGCCGGCTCCTGTCACCGCGGCCGGGCCGATGACACCCCGGTTACGCCTCCATCAGGAAGGGAGCGCCTCGTCGAGCAACTCCACGATGTCGCGCACCACCAGCTGGCCCTCATGGCCGGTGGCCTTGACCGCGTCCTCGAACAGGGAGACCTCGAAGGGGCAGCACACTGCCAGCACCTCAGCTCCAGAACTGATCGCCTCACGCACCCGGACCTCGGAGAGGCGTTCGTCCACGTGCTCTCTGGTCAGGCCACTGTTCCACATCGCTCCACCGCCACCGCCGCAGCAGTAGCCGTTGGCCCGGCAGTGGCCCATCTCGGTCAACTCCAGGCCCGGAATCGCTTCGATCAGGCGCCGCGGCGCCTCGAACTCGCCGTTGTGGCGGCCCAGGTAACAGGGATCGTGAAAGGTCACCCGGCGCGGTTCGACCGGCCCCAGCCGGAGGTCCTCGAGCCGCTCCGCCAGGAACTGGGTGTAGTGCTGCACCAGGTAGCTGCCCCCCAGCTCGGGGTAGAGGTTGCGGAAGGCGTTGTAGGCGTGAGGATCGGGGGTCACCAGCCGGGTGAATTGATACTTGCCCAGGGTGGCGATGTTGGCCGTGGCAGCCTCCTCGAACACTCCGCTCTCACCGGCCAGCCGCTGAGAGTCAGCCACGCAACGCTCCTCGGTTCCCAGAATGGCCCAGTCGGCACCCAGGGCGGCCATGATGCGGGCCATCGCCTGCGCCGCCTCGATGCCGCGCGGGTGGTAGGACCAGTAGCACTCGGTGAAGAACAAGACCTCCACGGCTCTGCCCAACTTGGCCATGACCGGCACCTCCACCCCGGCCCCGGCGATCCAGTCGGCCCGCTTGCGGGCTGACTGCCCCAGGGGGTTGCCGTGGCGGCTGGTGTTCTCGAAAGCGGCCGCCAGCTCCTGGCTGGGTTCGCGCTCGAGGACGTAGAGTTCGCGAGCCGCCCTGATCGTGCCCGGGATGTCGACCCCTCGGGGGCAGACCCGAGCACAGTTGCCACAGGTGGTGCAGATCCAGAGGTTGGGGCTGGAGAGCAGCTCGTCCTTCAGCCCCCACTGTGCCAGCGCCATCTCCTTGCGCGGCAGGCCGGTTCCCTGGAAGGAGAAGGGGCAGACCACCGAGCAGGTTCCGCATTGGTAGCACTGGGTGAAGGAGTCCCCCGCCAGCTCCACCAGGCTGTCGATGAAGCCCAGGTCGGGCCGCACCGGCAGGGGGATCAGGTTGCTCTCGCTCATCGGTGAAGACTCCTCAAAAACCCTTCATCGGGTTGGGGCCCATGGCGGCGATGGCGCTGGCGAACCCTGCCAACGCCCCGGGCAAGGCGCGGGCGTCGGCGATGGACGTCTCGATCACCTGGACCCGGTCAGCCTCCAGGGCAAGCCTTCCCAGGGTCTCGCGAACGTTGTCCATGCGCACCCCCAGCAGCTCGCTGCCCTGGATGAAATGACACTGATAGTTCTCCCCGGAGCGGCAGCCGAGCAGGACCACCCCGTCGTAGCCGCGCTGGACCGCGTCGGCCACCACCACCGCGTTGACCGAGCCCAGGCAGCGCACCGGGATCACCCGGAAGTCGGCTGGGTACTGGAGGCGGTTGATCCCCGCCATGTCCAGGGCGGGATAGGCGTCGTTCTCGCAGGCCAGCACCAGAACTCGCGGCTTGTCGTCGTCCTCGGGCAGATCCACCGCCTTTTGCATCGCGGTCATCATCTCGACCGAGTAGTCGGGGAAGGAGATCACCTGCACCGGGCAGGCCCCCATGCAGATGCCGCAGCGGCGGCAGCGGTTGGTTTCCAGAACCGGGTGGCGCTGGCCGTCCAGCTCGAGGGCACCGAAGGGGCACTCCTGAGTGCAACGGCCGCAGGCGGTGCACTTCTGCATGAAGAACTGGGGATAGCCCAGGTCGCCCACACGGGGGTGCACAGCGGCCCCCTGGGTTGCCTTCTCGACCACCTGCACCGCCTTCAGCGCTGCCGCCGCCCCGTCGCGGCGGCTGGCGGCGACATCCTGGGCCCGGTGGACGCAGCCGGCGGTGTAGATGCCGGTGCGGCGGGTCTCGAATGGGAAACACAGGAAGTTGGAGTCCAGGAAGCCGGCCCGGTGGGGGGGCAGCGCCTCTCCCTGGAGGTAGCTCAGATGGAGGTTGGCCTGCTCCCCCGCCTGGGGAGCTGAGGTGGGGACCATGCCCACCTGCAGGACCACCAGGTCGGCCTCGAGTTCAAGCTCGCGCGCCAAGACCGAGGCGGCCACGCTGACGGCCAGGCTGCCGTCCGCCCGCCGGCTGATCCCGCCGGCCTGGCCGCGCACCAGGAAGATCCCCCGCTGGCCCTGCACGTGCCGGTAGTAGAGCTCGTCCAGGCCCGGGGTCTGCATGTCCTGGTAGACGATGTGAACCGTGGCTTGGGGTTGGCGCTGATGCACGTACATGGCCTGCTTCAGGGCCACCATGCTGGTGACGTTTCCCAGGTAGGGGAGGTTGGCGCCGTCCTCGGGCCCATCGCAGGCCAGGATCACCAC
>JAKAWF010000491.1 GCA_021817025.1 bacterium | reverse complement strand
TGGTTATCACTTCGGAGCTGGCGATGAGAGCGTCGAGGACCATCCTCTGCGAGGCCCGCACCTGGTCGATGGCCAGCTGGCGGGCCAGCCTCTCGTCGCCGGCCATGATTGCGTTCACCAGGGTCTGGTGCTCATGGACGATCTCGTCGGAGCGCGAGCTGAGAAGGAGTCCGATCCGGAAGAGGCGTTGCATCTCGACCAGCATCACCTCGAGCATCGCCGCCAGGCGATCGTTGCCCCCGGCGCGCCCGACCATGATGTGAAACTGGGTGTTGGCCTCCAGGAACCGATCGACGCTGGCTGCGTCGGTTGGGGAGTAGCTGCTGGTGCAGAGCTCGTCGAGGGCCCGGAGCTGGCCCTCGTCGATCGCCTGGGTGGCTGCGAGGCGGGCTGCCTCCCCCTCCAAGAGGGTCCTGATCGCGAAGAACTCTCTGGTGTCCTTTATAGTCACCGGAGCGGCCCTGTAGCCGACGTTGGGGTCGACCACAACCAGTCCCTCAAAACGCAGCCGTGTCAGCGCCTCCCGAACTGGCGTCTTGCTGAGGCCGAGTTCGGCAGCCACCTTGCCCTCGGTGAATGCGGCGCCCGGCGCAATCTGGAGAGTGGTGATCTGTGATCTCAGTGCGGCGTAGGCAGTATCTGCAAGGGTGTGCGGTGACATATCCAGTTGGGGAGGTAGTGTATGGAGATGCTGGAGGTAGTGTCAATAGGGGTTCGGTGGTGAGTTTCTAGGCGCGCCCCGGTCCCAGCACAGGGGCGCTCGGCTGGCGCCGGGTCCAGTGGGACGCGGGATGGCCGCCAAGGGCAGCTCGGATGAGGTCCCCGGTCGGCCGGCTGCTAGTGGTCTCCCGCTCCTCAGGGCACGTCCGGGTAGAGGACGAAGAGCCCGCTGATCTTGCCTTGGGCGTCGAACGCCACCCGTCCCTTCATGGGACCGCGCTCGAAGGCCAGCGGGACGTCGACCACCTGGTGGGGGCCCCGCTGTGTCGCCGTGGGCCTGCCCATCGTGAGCAGCCGGCCCGACAGCGCCTCCACCTTGCCCCATGCGGAGGCGAGTCCCCGGGCGTCCAGCCTCCCCTTCATCGTCGTGTCGAAGCGCCCGACCAGCTCCTGCCCCTCACCCGCCGACCACAGCCGCAGCGCCTCCAGGGCGTCCTCCGCCCTGCCCGTCAGTTCCCGTCCTTCCATGGCCATCTCCGTCCGAAACCGCTTCTGGGCCCCCTGCCTGGTGATGCGGAGCACCTGCCCGATCTCCGACCAGGTGTGCCCCTCGGCCCGCGCCGCAGCGACCAGGCCGCGGATCGCCTCCGCGGTCACGCCCTCGAGGCTCAAGGAGGCGGTGAGCGCCCCGAGGGCCGTGGTCCCCGATCCCTCGCGCAGCGCCCGAACCACGACAGCGGCGTTCTCTTCCAGGATCGCCGCCAGCGACTCCGCATCCGCCGGCTTCCGGGCCACCACCCGATGCTACCCGCTGCTGCGGGGATGTCAACTGCCGGTTGACACCAAAGGGCCCGGGGTGTAAGGTCGGCTCATGACCGAATACCAGATCGAGGGCGACACCCTGCAGCTGACGGTGGAGGGGATGGACAAGGTGTGGGCGCTTCGCAGCCACCTCTCCATCCCACTCCGGGACATCACCGACGTCAAGGCGGACCCGGAACGGGGAGCAGGCGCGCTCACGGGGATCAAGGTGGGCGGCTCACGGATCCCGGGGGTGCTCCAGGCGGGGACCTTCCTGGACAGCGACGGGATGGTCTTCTGGGACGTCCACCGGCCCGGGCACGCCATCGTCATCTCTCTGGAGCACGAGCACTACAAGCAGCTGATCATCGACGTCGCCGACCCCGCCACCGCGGCCCAGGAGATCTCGGAGGCCGCGCGCAGAGCCCGAGGCTGACGCCGGGCCGGCGGTATCCTGGAGGGAGGGCCGCTTCATAGGGGGAACGCGATGCTGGAAGGCTTCACCTGGTTCAAGCAGTCGGCGTACCGCTGGCAGGGGGACGGGCTCACTGTCTACATCGACCCCTGGGACGTGACGGCCACGGAGGTGGCCGATCTGATCGTCATCACCCATGCCCACTTCGACCACTTCTCGCCCCCCGACATCGAGAAGGTGAGCGGGCCGAGGACGGTGGTTGTGGCGCCCCATGACATAGCCAGAGAGCTGTCCGGCAACGTCACCGCAGTGGCCCCAGGGGAGGTTCTGGAGGCTGCCGGGGTGCACCTGGAGACCGTCCCGGCCTACAACGTGGTGGAGGAGCGGCTGGAGGCCCACCCCAAGGACAACGGCTGGGTGGGGTACCTCCTCACCCTGGGCGGGCACACCTACTACCACGCCGGGGACACCGACCGGCTTCCGGAGCTGGAGGGGCTGCGCACCGAGGTGGCCTTCCTGCCCATCGGGGGCACCTACACCATGGGCGTGGACGAGGCCGCCGGGCTGGCCCGGGCCATGGCCCCGCGCCTGGCGGTCCCCATGCACTACGGCTTCGTGGTCGGCAGCCGGGAGGACGCCGAGGTCTTCCGGGCCAAGGCCGCCCCTGTCGAAGTGAGCACCCTGGTTCCGGTCCACCCCTTCACCCAATGACCACCGAGGGGGGCGGACGGGCGGGGCCTCCATCGGGGGACGGCTCGCCGCCTCTCCGCATCCCCGCCGGAGGGGGTGCCCAGGAGAAGGAGGCTCGGGTCCTGGCCGTCGGGCTGGTAGCCCACGACCACAAGAAGCAGGACCTGGTCGAGTGGGCCCGGTTCAACAGGGGGAGCCTCAGCCCGCATCGGCTCTACGCCACCGGGACCACCGGCCGCCTGATGGAATCCGAGCTGGGCCTTGAGGTGCACTGCCTCCTCAGCGGCCCCCTGGGCGGAGACCAGCAGATGGGCAGCCTGATCGCCGATGGCACAATCGACCTCCTCATCTTCTTCTGGGACCCGCTGGAGCCCCAGCCCCACGACCCGGACGTCCGCGCCCTGCTGCGGATCGCCGCCGTCTGGAACATCCCGGT
>JAKAWF010000490.1 GCA_021817025.1 bacterium | reverse complement strand
TGGCGCTCGCCGCACCCATGAGCGCGCCGGGCACAGTCTTGTCGCAATTCGCCAGGACCACAATCCCGTCCAGGGGATATGCGCGGATCGTTTCTTCGATCTCGATGGCCAGAAGGTTCCGATAGAGCATGGCACTGGGTTTCATGAGGTCCTCGCCCAGCGAGATTGTCGGAAACTCCACCGCAACTCCGCCGGCCGCGCTCACGCCTTCTTTAACCGCCGCAGCCAATTGCCGAAGAGGCAGATTGCACGGATTGAGGTCACTCGCCGAGTTGGCGATGCCGATAACAGGGTGCTGCCCGTCGCGAGCAAACTTGATGCCTGCCGAAGCCAGCGCCACACGATGGAGCACTGCGACCTCGTCGTCCCCAGCCAGCCAGGCGTCACTACGGAACCGCCTCATTGGTGGCCCCAAACATAGCCCGGCCGGTAGCTTTGGGTAGCCACCTATGGTTCCGGGACTCCCAGCCCCTCGGCCCCTGCCGGGGACTGGGTCAAAATTTCGCCACTTCGACGAATCCACTCCAAGGCTACCTTGGCCCGGTGCACCTTCTCGCGAGCGATCGTGGTCGCCTCGTCGACCAGGTGCAAGCCACTCGGGTACAGCGGGCGCGAGTTCCGCAAGCCGAACTTCGCATACAGTGGCGCCGCCACAACGACGAGGTCGGCGGTCTCGTGGCCCCGGACCACGCCCCCCATCGCATCGGGCGCCTCAACGTACAGGTCAAGTGGTATTCCCGTCGCCGCGCGCAACTCTGCTAGCTGACCTACCGTCAGGTCCGACGGAACGTTGACCGTCGAAGCGCCCATCCGTTCCAACTGGCGAAGGCTGAGGGCGTTAGAGGGGGCGATCACCGCAGAAACCTTCCAAACCACCGACGCAGGCACATCTCCATCTGCCTGCATCTGCGAGAGCAACTCCAGCAGGCCCGTGTCAGCGACCAAGAATCCGCGAATCCCATTCTCCACAGCCCGCAGCACGTCGTCAATGGCGTAGCGGAGCTGCCGCGATCCGCGTAGTCGCCCTGCGAGTGCCGGGCCGTCGGTCGCCCGGGACTGAACACCCAGGCCCCACTCCTCGCGAGGTCCGACGAAGAGTGACACCTCAAGCCCACTGTCAGCACCGATCCGTGCCATCTCCGCCAGCTCGGCCTCCGAGAGCAACATTGCCCCGCTGCCCTGTGAAACCCGATTCACGGTGATGCCCACGCTGGTCGCTTCGTCGACTACCGCCCGCAGAACGGCCGGACCCTCCACACTCGGAATCTCGATCCGAAAGTGGGCCCCATCGGGAAAACGCTCCGCACTAGGGGGACTTGCCGGTTCGACGGAAACACCGTGACGTGCCAGCACTTCCGTCCCGGTCATGGGCCGACCTCGTTAGTAGTGAACATCGCCTCCACACCTCTAGCACCACGGGACGTTTGCGACTCATCACCGGGCGCGGCCACTCCAACCAGTTCTGGCTGCACCAGCACTGGTGCCGCCCCGCCTCCGGCGCCAACCGCTCCCGCCATACGAGCCTCCTCTCCTCCGCCTGAATCTCTCATTGCCGTCGGTTGTGCAGGACCGAACGACGTTGCGTCACTATCTAACCACGCTGATGTAGCATTTGTCAAGACAGGCGTGGCCAATGTCCCGGTCACCGCAGTTCTGTCCTGCCGAATACAAGACGGGAGAAGGTGATGAAGGCACCAGCGAATCCGGTGGGAGGGGATCGCTATGTGGTGCAAAGTGTGGCCCGGGCTCTACAGCTCCTTGGAGTTGTGGCCGACGGGCCACCCGACGGCCAGTCGCTGACTGACCTTGCCAAGGCCATCGGTACATCCAAGAGCACTGCGCTTGCCCTGACTCGCACCCTTGTGAGCTTCGGCTATCTGCGCGACATCAGACCCGGACCCCGCTACGCATTGGGAACGTCGTTGATTCGACTAGGCGACATTGCTGGCCGTCAACTGCCTGTCGGCGCTCTCTGCCGACCTCTCCTGGAGGATCTCTCGGCGGCGACCAAGATGACCTCCCGAGTCGCGATCAATGACGAGGGCTATCCGGTTTTCATTGCACGCGTCGACGGCCCGGGCAGCGTCCGCTTCCACACCCCTCTTGGCCAGCGTGAAGTCCCGTATGCCTCGGCCGCAGGCAAGGCTATCTTAGCTACGGCGACAGAGGCTCAGGTTCGCGCCATCTGCGCGGAGACAGGCTTCAAGGCCCGGACGACTCATACCATCACCGACATCGGCACGCTGCTCGACAACCTCGACCTGACCCGACGACGAGGATTCGCGGTTGATGACGAGGAGGATGCCGAAGGCGTCTTCTGCGCGAGCGCGGCATTCTTCGGTCACGACGGTGCCTGCGCAGGAGCCATAAGCGCAACGGGAATCAAGGGCGATCTGCCCGCTTGGCGAGTGGACCAGATCGGACGGACCGTCCGCGAATGCGCTGACCAAGTTTCCGAACTCATCGGCGGCTCCGCGCACTCGGGAGCGCCTGAGGCGGGCACGGGCTGACTTGGTGACCACAGTCCAGAGCCGAGCGCTCGTAGTCGAGACTCCAGGCACAATTCTGCTCGCAGACCGTGCTATTCCGCTTCCAGAGCAACACCAAGTGCTCGTGCGTCCCGATACGGTGGGCCTGTGCGGCACCGACCTTGAGATCATCGATGGGCGGATCGATCCGAGCTACGTCCGCTACCCGATCGTCCTGGGCCACGAGTGGTCCGGGATCGTGGCCCAGGGAGGAGGTGAAGATGCTCCAGCTGGTGCCCGGGTGGTAGTCGAAGGCATTGTCCCATGTGGCCAGTGTGGCAACTGCCGCGTCGGCGATACCAACCTCTGCGATACCTACGATGAATTTGGGTTCACGCGCGACGGCGCGGCCGCCGACTATCTGCTGGCACCCAGTTCTCTCGTCCATCCAGTAGCGTCCAGCGTGACCAGGGGTGATGCGGCCTTGGTCGAGCCGGCTTCCGTCGTTTACCGGGCACTCACTCGGACGGCCATC
>JAKAWF010000489.1 GCA_021817025.1 bacterium | reverse complement strand
AGGCACTCGGCTCCAACCCTGGGGCCTCCAGGCAAGGATGAGAGCCGGGCTCTCACACCTGCCCTTGGCTCACCGCGCCGCCCGACTGATGGGGCGACCCGTCAGGCAAGAGGCTCCCATGCCCCTGCGCCGCTACGGGGGAGACAACCCAGTCTCACGCGCCTGGGGGAAGAGATTTCCAAGTTGGCCGACATTGGCCAACTTGGGGAGTAACGGTCAAATGGACCGCCCGTGACTCCGGTGCGCGGCACTGAGCCGTGGCCTGGCCGGGCACTCACCACTGGGGCTGGAAGGGCACCTCAGGGTCCGGCGGGAGGCCCACTCCCAGGGCGGCCATCACCTCTCCGACCAGGTAAATCGACCCCAGCGCCACGACCTGCCCGTCGGCTCCCGCCAGCCGGCGAGCTGTTTGCAGGCCGAGCTGGGACGACTGGACCACCTCGGCGGCCCTGTTCCACTCGCCAAGGAGCCGGTCGGGGTCCACCGCCCGCGTCGACCTGGAGCGGGTGAGGACCGCGTTGGTGAAGTCCAGCGGGGCCAGCAGCTCCAGCATCAGGCGGTGATCATGATCGCTCATCGAAGCGAAGAGCAGGACGGTGGGTCGGCGTCCGATCCTCTCTTTCAGATCGTCCAGGATCGCGGCCACAGCGTGCGGGTTGTGGGCCGAGTCAACCACGACCTCCGGCGCTCCGCCGAGGGATTGCAGCCGTCCCGGCCACCTGACTGCGGCCAGGCCGGCCCGCACCGCGGTGTCCGGAATCTGGAAGCCAAGATCAGAGAGGCAATCGGTCACGGCCACGGCCAGGCCGGCGTTGCGAAGCTGGAACCCGCCTTCGAGCCCGACCTCCAGGTCCCGGAGGGCCCGCTTCGGCGTGACGACGCTCAGCCGTGGCCGGCCCCGGTCGGAATCCGGTCCTGGCTCCACCTGGATCTGCTCCCCCAGCTGCCAGAGGCGCGCCCCCGCCAAGCGGGCCCTGGTGGCGACTGCCGGCAGGGCCTCATCCGACACACCTGAGACCACCATGTCCCTGGGCTTGATGATGGCCGCCTTCTCCCGGGCGATCTCGGGGACGGTGTTGCCGAGCTGGGCCTGGTGGTCCAGGCCCACCGACGTCAACACCGCGACCCCCCCGTCCCACACGTTGGTGGCGTCGAGGCGGCCGCCGAGGCCGACCTCACACACGGTGATCTCCGCCCCCCAGTCATGGGCTGCCTGAAACCCCATTGCGGTCAGCAGCTCGTGGTGGGTCGGCCCACCGATGGAAGGCCCGAGCTCGCCTGCCGCCGCCAGCACCCGCTGGACCAGCTCGCCGAACTTGTCCTCCGAGACGGGCTCGCCCCCCAGGACGATGCGCTCCCGGTAGCTGGTCAGGTGGGGCTTGGTCAGGAGCGCGACCCGGTAGCCGGCGCTCGCCGCCATCTGGGCCACCATGGCGGCGACCGAGCCCTTGCCGTTGGTGCCGGCGACCAGGACCCCACGCAGCTGGTCCTGGGGGTTGCCGAGGGCGGCGCAGAGCGCCTCGGTGGTGGCCAGTCCGAGCCGCATGCCGCGCTGGCTGGAGGCGGCCAAACTGGCCAGAGCGTCACGGTAGGTCACTTCTGGCATTCTGAGGGCATGAGCACGGCCAGGATCTGGGTGGGGGCGCTGACGGCGGCCCTCAGCCTGCTGCTGGCGGGCTGTGGCGGCCCGGTCAGCTCACCCACTCCAGCACCTCACCAGGTTGCCAGCCCCACCCCGCCGACCCTGCCGCTGGGGGTGCTCCCGCTGGGCGGGATCGCTCCGGCCGAACCCGGTCTGGTCGGCCCCTACCAGATGCCGGCGCAGCCGGTTGCCACGCCCCGGGCGGTCCGGGCCGGCCAGGTGCTGGCGGCCCCGGCGACCGCTCTCAGTGACCTCGCCACGGAACTGGGTGTTCCCGGGCCGCCGATCAGCATCGGGGGCGGTCTCGCCTACAACCTCGGCTCCACCAGCGGCTACCAGCTGACGGCCCTTCCCGGCCTCCTGTCGTTCAACTTCCATCCCAACACCCCGGTCGACGAGACCGGCGCGACCCCCTCGGTGGCCACCGCCGAGCAATTTGTGGAGCACTTTCTAGCGGCCAAGGGAGTTCCCGGCGCGGGCGGCGGGTTGATCCCTTTGCCGCAGCTGAGCAGCGCCCACGCGGCCGACCGGCGCGTCTTTTTCCAGTGGACTGAGGACGGCTATCCGGTGGTGGACATTGAGGGGCAGGCGCAGGAAATCTACGCCGACGTGGCCGCCAACTACCGGGAGCAGCTGTCCCTGGTGGGGATCACCGGCCAGGTCCCAGTCCCGGGCGTGGGGGCGGCGGTGGAGTACCCACCGATCAGCGTGGCCAAGGTGGTGCAGGATCTCAATCAGGGCCTGGTCAATCCCAACTCCTATTTCCTGCAGACCAACCAGCAGCCGTATCCCAGTCCCGCGGCCACGGCGGCCGGGGCGCCCGCCCAGCTGACGGCGGCCGTGCTCGGAGTGGTGAACAGCGCCGGCTACGCGGTGCCGGTTTGGGTGTTTGAGGTGGCCAACCGCCCGCCCACGACCGATTTCGTCACCTGCGCCGCGGCCACTTTTGCCTGCGCCCCGCTGCGCTACAACCCACCCAGCTCGGCCGCCAGCTGAGGCGGCCGAACTTCCCGCTTCCACTTCCGGGCAGGCCGCCTCGGTGGAGGAGGCGGAGCGCCTTCGGTGGGATCCGGCAGTCAGGCGGCCTTGACCGCGGCCACCAACTTGATCAGGGAATCCTTGGCGTCCCCGAACAGCATGATGGTCTTCGGATCGTAGAGGAGCTCGTTGTCGATCCCGGCAAACCCGGGGCGCATCGAGCGCTTCATGAACACGATGTTCTTCGCCTGGTCGGCGTTGAGAATCGGCATTCCGAAGATGGGGCTTCCGGGCGAGTTGCGAGCGGCCGGGTTGACGACATCGTTGGCCCCCACCACCAAAGCCACGTCGGCGGACTTGAAGTCATCGTTGATCTCGTCCATGTCCTTGAGCTGCTCG
>JAKAWF010000488.1 GCA_021817025.1 bacterium | reverse complement strand
CATCTCGTTGGTCAGCTCCGGGGTGCCGCTCGAGTACAGCAGCCGGAAGTTGGCCTGCTGGTTGGCGGCGATCCCGGGCCCACACTGGCCGGGCCCCGTCCCCGGATGTTCGCAATAGCTGGTCCCGCCCGGTTCCACCTTCCAGCCGTTGGAGCTGAGCAGCTGCACCGCTTTGGCCGGGTCGTAGGGGTAGACCTGGCCGTGCTCTTCGAGCGAACTTGCGAACGGGTTGGGCGGATAGGTGGGCACCGGACCGTTGTCAATTGAGCCATAGCCAGCCTGGAAGTCCTTGACGTACTCCGGCTGATCCACCAACGATTGCATCGCCTGGCGGAAGTAGAGCTGGTTGAAGATGGGGCCGACGGCCTGGTTGGTGAAGTTGAACGGGATGTAGTCAAATCCATACCCGCGCCAGGGCGAGAAGCTGTACCCCTGCTGCTTCTCCAAGGACCGCACCTGGCCGAGGTCCTGGACCGGGATGTAGCCTATCGTCAACGATCCGGATCGGAGGGCGTCGAACTCGCTGGACTCACTGGTGAAGGGAAGCTCTTCGAAGGCGGCGATGGTCGGCTTGGGAGATCCCGAGTACGCCCGGTTCGGAACCAGCTTCACGTATCCGCTGGTGGTGAACTGGCTCATCCGGAAGGGACCGTCCACCACCTGCCAGAGTGGGTTGCTGGCATAGGTGGACAGGTTCTGCGACTGGCTGTTCAGGTACTGCGCCACCCCCAGGGCGCCGGAGGTGGCGGTGCCCGGGTCGCGCGGCACATATTGGACGGGGGAGGTGCCTGCCAACGGCTCACGGGCGGCGGCGGAAGCATCGTAGTTTCCAACCGCCCCCCCGGTGGAGAGCTTGTCCCAGACTGTCTTGGGCATCGGATAGACCTGGCTCAACTCGTTGTAGAGGTACCAGGTCGGGTTGTAAGACCGGTTCAGGGTCATGCTCAGGGTGTAGGTGCCGGTCTGCTGGTAACTGACGATGTTCTCCGGGAAGCCGCCGGGGACGAAGCCTCCCCAGCCTGGCCCGGCAGCGCCGTTGGCACCGGTCACGGTGGGAGCCTGGGGATCGGTGGCGGCGCTCACCAGGTTCATCCAGAAGATCACATCAGCCGCAGTGATGGGACTGCCATTCGACCAGACCCACCGCTTCAGGGTGATCGTCACCACGGTGTTGTGGTCCGAGAACACCGGCGGCTTGGCGACGCTCAGCTGGGGGTTGAAGAGTGGCTTGCCGTGGTCGCCGAACCAGTACAGGGGCAGGTACTGCTGGTTGGCGAACTGATAGAGGTTGGCGTTCGATTCATAGGCCCCAGGCAGCAGCGGGAAGATGTAGTTCGGCGGCGCCCCGACCTGCTCCGCATAGGTGATGACCGCCCCTGCGGAGCGGTGCGCGGTGGTCGTGGCGCTGGCGCAAGCGGCCATCAGCAGGCCCAGCCCCACCGCCGCCGCCAGCGGCCTCGCGATGCGAAAATCGAACCTCACTTTCATAAGGCAGTTCCACCCTCTACCGGTCACATTCCATGCCAAACTGGCGGCACGCCAGGTTCATGGATTGTACTATGAGGTCAACACCTGTCGCTTCGACCCTAGATGAGCCTGCGCCATCTCCTCCCCGGGGCTTGGCCTTGTGAGCCAGGCCGCACCTAGGCGCTCACCCCTCCATCCACCAGCAGGACCGCCCCGTGCACATAGTCCGCGGCCGGGGACGCCAGGAATGCGACCATGTCCGCGATGTCGTCGGGCCGGCCGATGCGCTGGGCCGGGACCTGCTGCCGCCAGCTCTCCAGCGCCTCGGGGCGAGAGGTGATCCAGTCGGCCATGGGCGTGTCGATCAGGCCCGGGCAGACGCAGTTGACGCGGATGCCGTCGCGGCCGTGGTCGAGCGCCAGGGAGCGCGTCAGCATCACAAGCCCGGCCTTGGAGGCACAGTAGGCGGCGCGGTCGCGCCCGCCGCGGAGGCCAGCGGTCGAGGCCACATTCACGATGCAGCCGGTCTTGGCGGCGATCATGGCCGGCAGAAACTGCCGAGTGGTCAGAAATGGCCCCTTGAGATTCACATCGATGATCCGGTCCCAGGCTTCCTCGGTGAGGTCGGGCACATGATGGGTGAAGAAGACACCGGCGGCGTTCACCAGCAACCATGGCTGCCCCATGGCGTGGACCACCTCATCACCGAGGCGGGCCACGGCCTCCGCACTGGAGACATCTGCCTCCCAGGCGCGCGCGCCTGGGAGCTCCCTGGTCGCCTGCTGGGCGGCCTCCAAGTTCAGATCGACGGCCGCCACCGAGAATCCGTCGGCCGCCAGCCGTCGGGCGACGGCGGCCCCGATGCCACCACCGGCACCCGTCACCAGCGCGACCCTGCCCGCCGACGAGGGCACCGGACGGCCGGGATCAATGGCTTCCATGCGAATCTCCCTCAACGGCGGGCGCAAGGGGCTGGCCCACCACCTATCGTGTCCCGGCCAAGCTGACCAGCCGGCGTGGCAGGGTCACATAGGAGGGCTGACCGTCCTCCCACGCCACGTAGTTGTTCCCGGGCTGCGTGCTGAGCCCCACATGGTGGCCGGCGGCGTCCACCGCCACCAGCTGCATGATGGGCTCGCCACCGGGCACATCCAGATCGCGCAGCTCCTCGATGGCCCTCTCGGCCGCCTCCTCGAGTCCGAGCCCGAAGGCGAGTCCGCTCACCACCGTGTGCGCCGTGGCGCCGCGGATCGCCAGCTCACCCCAGCCGGTGCATGCCGCCGCGCCATAGCGGTCGTCGCAGTAGTTGCCGGCCCCGATCACGGGCGAGTCTCCGAGCCGCCCGGGGTACTTCCAGGCCCAGCCGCTGGTGCTCACCGCCGAGGCGAGGTGACCGGCACCGTCGATCGCCAGAAAGTTGACCGTCCCCGCCACATGCTCGGGGTCGGCGAACAGAGTGGAGATCCGGTCCAGCAGGCGCCGCCGCGAATCATCTGGAGCGAGGTGCCCCTCGACCCCATCGCGCCACACCTGCCTGGTCGCCTCGGTCAGCAGGTCC
>JAKAWF010000049.1:16208-17403 GCA_021817025.1 bacterium | reverse complement strand
TCTGTCGGCCTCGTATTCGGGAATGACCACGACCGGGATGTTGAGCGCCTCTGTGATCTGCTGGCAGACCGGGATCTGGGCGATCAGCTCGCCCGGAGTGGGCAGCCGGTGGGCCTTGTAGGTGGCCATCCTCCGATCTCGAAAGGTGGGGCCGGCCGGATCGAAGGCCGCCACCGCGCAGTCGAAGCCCTGGGCCAGGGCCAGCAGCAGCATCGAGGTGTAGCCGTAGGCGACCCGGGTCGGCTCCCCTTTGGAGTTGATCATCTCGGGCAGCGCGTGATAGGCGCGGAAGGCGAGCCCGTGCCCGTCCACCAGCAGCAGCCGCGGCCCCGCCATTTGGTCCCCGAAATCAGGCATCGGCGCCATTATCGGCGGCGGCGAAGACAGGGCCGACGAGCGGCCACGGTCAGGCCCGTCGCCGGGCGAGGTACAGCAGGGTCCGGTAGCCGACCAGGTAGGGGGAGCCGGAGCGCTCGATGATCCGCTCGATCCGGTCCAGAAGCCGCTCCCGGAGATCTGGCGGGAGCAGGCGGTGGTCCGACTGAGTGAGCAGCAGGGCGCGGTAGTCGGAAGCCGGGTATGCCTGCTCCCAGCCAAACTCCCGCACCTTGGCCTGAGCGAAGTAGCCAGACCGTTCGATCTCGAGCGCCCTGTCGATCTGGCGCTCGCCCGGGGGCCCGGCCACCAGATCCGGGACCAGCTGCCGGTACTCTTCTTCGATCTCGGCGGTGACGGGATCTGACCTCCGATCGGGGCGGTTCCAGATCAGCGCCAAGGTGCCCCGCGGCCCCAGCAGGCTGGCCGCCTTGGGATAGCTCGCGGCGGGAGCCACCCAGTGCCAGGACTGGGCCGCCAAGACCAGGTCGAATCTGGCCCCGATGGCGTCCCAGCCCTCGAAATCCTGCTCCACGACCTTGGCCCCGAGGGCACCGCCCAGATGCCGCCGGGCCACCGCCGCCATCTCCGAGCTCGGCTCGAGGGCTGTGACTTCCAAAGCTCGCGCCACCAGGGCGACTGTGGCCTTGCCGGTCCCGGCCCCCACCTCCAGCACTCTGGATCCCTGCTCCAGATCAGCGAAGGCCATCACCTCGTCGAAGACCTCCTCAGGATAGCCGGGGCGGTGGCGGTCGTAGAGTTCGGCCACCTCGCCAAAGACCAGCCGTTGCTCCCGCTCCGCTCCGTGGACACTCATCCT
>JAKAWF010000049.1:0-16198 GCA_021817025.1 bacterium | reverse complement strand
CGCTTCACTTTGAGCACACCCAACCTCCAACAGCACCCCGGCGTCCGAATTGAGAACCGCCTCGCCCCCGGGGCCCCCGGTCACTGAGGAGCCGCCAGGGGCGGGTCCGCCGGCCCGACTATGATGAGGCCAGAGGCTTGGCCGGACTCCGACCGGGCGCCTTCCAGGCGGGGCCAAGCCGGGGCCGCGGATGAACGACACGATGAGGAGCCATGGACCTGATCGAGATGTCGGTGGACAGCATCCGCGTTCACATGCCCAGCGGACAGCACGTGGTGGTGCTGAAGGAGAAGGATGCTGACCGCTTCTTGCCCATCTGGGTTGGGATGGCCGAGGCCAACGCGATCGCGCTCAAGATCTCGGGCGTCCAGCCCGAGCGCCCGGTCACCCACGATCTCATGGTCAATATGCTGAAGGCGCTCCAGGTGACGGTCACCCGGGTCTTGGTCTCGGAACTCCGCAATGACACGTTCTACGCTCGGATCATGGCCCGGGCCAACGGCCGGGCCTTGGAACTCGACGCCCGTTCCAGTGATGCCATCGCCCTGGCGGTACGGATGGGCGCTCCGATCTTCGTCGCCAAGGAGGTGCTCGACCAAGCGGCGGTGCTGCCCGAGGGTGAGGATGAGGACGCCAAGCTAGAGGTCTTCCAGCAGATGGTCAACGAGATGAATCTCCCAGATCTCGAAGACCGCGACTCCTGAGCGATACTGAGCGGCTCAGCCAGCATGGCGGAATGGCAGACGCGGCGGTCTCAAAAACCGTTGAGCGCAAGCTCGTGTGGGTTCGACTCCCACTGCTGGCACCAGGATTCCGAGATCAGATAGGCGCTCTCAGGGCTCCGAACTGCCGGTTCTCCGGGCAAGCTCTGGTCGGTTTGACCGCATAACTGACCGCATAGCCGTTGGACTCAGGCTGGGAGCCTCGGCCCGGAGAGAACCTCCCCCATCAGGCGGGCGGCGTCCTGCTGCATGTCCTGGCTGACGTGGGAGTAGCGGTCGAGGGTGACCGCGATGTTGGCATGGCCGAGCATCTCCTGGGCGATCTTCGGGTGGACGCACTGGGCCAGCAGCAGGGTGGCTGCGGTGTGTCTCAGATCGTGGAAGCGGATACGTGAAATACCGGCCTTGTCCAGAAGCGGATTGAAGGACCGAGCAATGAGGCGATCCCGGTTCACATGGGCACCGCCCTCAGCGGCGAAGACCAGGTCCAGGTCCTGCCACAAGGGACCCGCAGCCAGCCGCCAGGCGAGCTGAGCCTGGCGGTGCCGCCGGAGCGCCTCGACAGCTTGGGCGGCGAGGGCGATCTTACGCCGGGAGCGGAGCGTCTTCGGGTCAGCGATGGGCAGAGTCCCCTTGCCCCGCTGCAGGGTGCCGGTGACGCTGAGGCTGCCGCCGACCAAGTCAACGTCCCGCCAGTGGAGCGCCAGCAGCTCCCCCTGACGCATGCCAGTGCTGATCGCCAGCACATAAAGGGGCTCGAAGCCATCCCCCTGTGCCGCCTCGAGGAACGCCCGCGCCTGCTCTCCCGACAGGGTCTGCATCTGGTGCTCGGCCATCCGGGGAGCGGCCACCAGCCCGGCCACGTTACGGCCGACCAGTCCCCAGCGAACCGCGTCGGCCAAGGCGCGGTGCAGGACAGCGTGGGCGTGGTGGGCGGTCGATCGCGAGAGCCCAGCGGCGACCATGCCTTCGTGGAGTGCGCGAACGTGCGGGGGGCCGAGAGGCGACGCTCAAGGCGAAAGCGGCGAAGGGCACGAGGGCGGCAGATGCCCGGCAGGCGTGGAGAGCCCGGGAACGGGTGGGCCAGGTCCTGCTGCACATCGACTCCCCAGCCAGGGCAGCGGACCAGGCTGAACCGCTTCCGGGCACTCGCTGGGTGGAGACGGCCGACGGTGGCGGCTGCGACCTGCTGGTGGCCGACCAGGCCGGTGGCGCGTGCGACCTGGTGGTCACCGACCCCGCCGCCTACGGGCGCTTCATATGGGGCTCTGGTCGCCGCTGAGCATCCCAGGAGGCAGCCGGAACGGCGGTCCACTGGCCGTTCTCCGTCCCATGGGGAGCGAGATCCACCGAATAAGGGTCTACGAGATCACTGTGGAACTCCAGAGTTCGCGAACCCTTGCGCGGGGAGATCGCGGTTGACCCCCACGCGCGCTTGCGGTAAGGTCCACTCGAAAGGCTGGAGACGCCTCACCCACCTGCGGGCTCCGAATCCCCGCCGCGGACGACTTCGTGAGGTGTGAGCATGGCGATGCGATTCCAGACTCAGGCTCGCCGGGCGCGGGCCGATGACGCTGACGACCGCGATGAGCCGCTGGTGGACCTCACCGACGACGAGGACGAGCGCCGCCCAAGGTCTACGCCGAGTGGCTCCCGGCGGTCCCAGCCAGCCACCCGCTTCCAGCTGGAGCTGGACGACGATGAGCCCGACGACCAGGAGGACGCCGAGGCGGACTTGGTGACCGACATCGCTGAGGCGACCGCCGAGGCGGTGGCGTCCAAGCTCAAGGCGGATCAGAAGGCGACCGCGCGGCAGCTTGCCGAGCACGACCGCCGTCTGGCCGACCTGGAGGAAGGCCAGGAGGCGCTGGCGGCGGAGCTGGCCGAGGTGGGGTCCAAGGCTGAGGCGAAGGCAGCGGGTGCCAACGGCAACGGAACCGCACCCCAGACGGCCAGCGCCAACGGAGCCACTCCAGCGGCGGCCCCCAAGGAGATCGCGATTGTCGAGCCCGACTTGGGCAAGGACAAGGGCGGGAAAGAGGACCGCCTCCCCGAGGATCGCAATGGCCCCAAGCCGCCCCGAAGTGGCATGCGGTCGTGGTGGTGATCGCCTCGACCGAGACGGTCGCCGCGCCTGTCCAGGCGGCTGCCCGGGCCACTCTCAGCCGGGCCGACCGCTACGCTCTGATCGGAAAGACCGGCTCCGGCAAGACCTACTTCGCCGTGGCGCTCCTCTGGCACCTGATGCAGGGGGCCAGCCCCGGCTGGAAGGCCATCATCGTGGACTCCAAGGGCGACACCCAAGACCGGGTCCGCTTCGAGCGCTGGGGCTTCATGCCGACCTCGCTGCGGGACCTCGGCCGGACCAAGGAGCGCCTGCTCACCGTCCCGCTGCGGCAGGGCCGCTCGGAGGAGGAGTCGGTGTACGCGGGAGCCCAGGCGCTGTTTCGTTGGGCTTACTCCCGCCGCCGGGTGATCCTGCTGGTGGACGAGTACACCCAGGTGGTGCGATCCCGAACCGACCCGGGCCCTGGGCTCCGGGAGGTGTTCGCTCGGGGCCGGGGCCGGGGAGTCGGCCTCATCGGCTGCACCCAGGAGCCCGTCTACGTGCCCCGGATGCTGCTCTCCCAGGCGAGCCACGAGTTCCTCTTCCGGCTGACCTTCGGGAACGACATCCGGGCCGTGCGGGGGATGTTCCCGGAGTACGAGCCGCCGCCCAACCTCTACGGCTTCTACTACCGCTGGGTCGATGGGCCGGGCACGGACTGGACCTACTACCCGAACGGCGGCAACTTCCTGGCTGAACTGGAGGTCCCAGCTGCGGGCCACCTTGCCACCGTTGGCTGACCGGAAGCGGCGATGCCTCCATATGCCGACCCCGAGGTCCGCCGCCGGGTCAACCGCGAGGCACTGAGGCGCAGGCGGGCCGCTGAGCGGCGGGAACGTGCCAATGGCAACGGGCGGGCGGACCCGGAGCCGCCGCCACTGAATGGCAGCTCCCAGTGGCGGGCCCCCGTGCAGCCCAGCCCGGCTCCGCCGCCATGTACCAGGCCGGTCTACTACCGGGTGCTACCCGCCCAGCCCAGGGTCAGGAGCGTGGAGCTGCCTCCGCTCCCTGTGGTGGTCCTGATCTTGGTGGTGGCCGCCGTCTGGATTTACGCCCACCACCAGTCGGGCGACGAGATCTGGGACCCCCTGGGGTAGGGGCTCAATCCCAGGTGCTCACATGGCAGCCCGTGCGATGTCGGCGGCGTGGACGGCGGAGGCCAGCGCGTGGGCCAGGGCCAATCCCTTGGGGCAGCTCGCCGCATTGCCCGCGCCACAGGTGGCGCAGCCGCCGACATGGGCGAACGCTTGGTGCAGCACGTAGAGGACCGGCCCCGAGGCCTCGGGGCCTTCCGTGATCCTCGCGAGCGCTTCCTGCGTGTCGGGGATCGGGGAACCTCCAGTGGGCTGTTTCCCACACTATGGCCGCCCGAGCGAGCCGCCGCTGGCACGGGGCCGCCTCGGTCCCGCGTCGATTCCGACAGACGCCGCGCTGGTCCCCGGCCGGAAAGGGGGCCTTGCTGGGCCGACCTCGGAAGACTGCCTCTGGAGGGTGGACGGAAAGGAGATCCTTTTCGACCAGGCAGCGGTAGAATGACGCGGTGGCGCTCGCTTCGAATACGCCGATGATCGCGGACCGCAGCGACCTGGCCGATTTGGTGCTGACCTTCTTCTGGAGGAGGCGTTATGGCGGCTGAGATCGCGCCAGCGGAAGCCCGGTTCGCCGTCGAGCTGTTCTACGATCCAGAGTCTCGCAATTGGGGATTCGAGGTTCCGAGCCTCGGAATCATCGGGGGCGGGGCGACGCGTGCCGCCGCGCTCCGCCAGGCCAGGGATGCAATCGCCTTCACGCTGGAGGGAGACGGCGACAGCCGGAGTGATGCCGGGGTCGAGCGCGTCTATCTCCGGGCACGCCTCCGCCTTCCCGTCCGCCACTCTCCGGCCTAGTGGCAAAGGCTCGCCAGGTGGCCCGGGCGCTGGAGCAGTCTGGATGGCTCATCGTCCGGCAGCGCGGATCGCACAGGCAGTTCGCCAAGGGCGGCGAAACCCGGACGTTCGCCTATCACGATTCCGTCGAACTTGGCTCCGTTCAGCTCCGCAAGATCGCGGCACAGTTCGGCTTGACGCTCGACGAACTCCGAGCGGCGCTCTGAGCTGTTGCTCCAGCCGTGGGCTCGGCACGGTCAATTTGACCGCATAACTGACCGCATAGCCGCTGGACTGTACCGTCCCAGGATGGACCACCGTGGACGATGGCCCCGCTCCATGATCTCAGGATGGACGACTATGGACCGCGCTGGACGCATCGACACGAACTCAAGAACCGTTGAGCGCAAGCTCGTGTGGGTTCGACTCCCACTGCTGGCACCAGGACTCCGAGATCAGATCGGCTCCATGGGGAGCTAGAAACGGGCGACCTGACCGAGCGCGCGATCCGGTCGATGCCAATTCCCATGCCGACCCGGGACGCGCCGAGCTGAGCTGCCTTGCGTGCTGGGCTGTGGTCGGAAGGCTCCAGGACGGCAGCCCTGGAGCACTTGGTTGCGACTCCCACCCGAAGTCCCGGCCGGGCCCGGCCGGCGCGGGTACGGCTCGGTGCCTAGCTGGGGGCGATCCGGCGGGCAACCTCGGCCAGAGCAGGCGAGTCGAGGGACTCATGCACGCACCGAGCGAACAGCCACAGGAGAAGTCGATCGGAGTCCAGACCGAGCAGGTCGGCCATTCGGCGGGCTGAACCGCCTGGGTCGGCCCGCAGCCGTTCCTCGCAGTTGAGGAGGTGCTGGACCGGGTCGTAGGTGGGGTCGCCGACGTAGGGCTTGGGATCGATCGCCAGCCACGGCTCCCGTGCGGCAGCAAGCACGTTCGCAGCGTGGAGATCGGTGCACAGCAGCACTTTCCGATCGGCGCTGGCCGGGAGGCCGCGCAGCAGGCCAATGCCCTCTCGCGCCAGACCCAAGTCGACGTTCGCTCCGCGAGCCCTCGCCTTCAGCTCGAACTCATCGGCCCAGGCGTCGCACATCTCCTGCAGCGGTCGGAATGGGTGACCCGGATCCAGCTCGAGCCAGAGCCGGGGCAGCAGCGATGCGATTACGGCGTCCTGCTCGGTCTCGGGTCGAGATGCCAGCTGGCTGCCGGGACGACACCGCTCGATGAGCAGTGCGATGGTGTCGTCGAACTCTCCGGCCCTGTACAACTGGACCGCCCCGTGCCCATCCCACGCCCGCAGGCCATCGGCTTCCTGGACCGCCTCCGAGTGCCGCCAGGCGAGTTTGAGTACCAGATCGAGGCCCGCCGCGGTTCTCACCGGGGCAACCCAGGCTGTCTGACCGCCGGGCTGAAACGGTTCCTCGCACTGGAGGGACCACTGCCGCTCCAGGTGTTGGACGGTCTTGGGCAGGGTCATCAGCCAAGCCCGGCTCGGCCCGCCCTCGTCCAAGTTCGCTGCTTCGACGAGGTTGCGTGGCATGGGAAACGGGGCCATCGCCGTCATCCTGACGCCTCGGCGCCCCTGACCACCTGACCGGGCCCCTCCGGAAGGATTACCTGGGCCACCGACGGCCCGCCTGCCGACCACCCCTGAGGCGATCTGGTCAGCCGAGGGTTGACCCGGGCATCGGCGACGGTCCCAACCGCTGCCACGTTGCCGGTGGCCTCACTTCAGACGGGCCCGCCGATGCCGCTCATCGGGATCTCGTGCGCCGCTCTCGCAAGGCCGGGGTTGTCGGGAGCCCTCTTGGACCGCGGCTTATACTGCCCAGGTGAACGTCGCTGTGATCTTGGTCAACGACGTGGCCACCGTGCTGGACATCTACGCCCTCTGCATTTTGGCATGGGCGTTACTCTCCTTCTTCCCGGGCGGTCAGGGTAGCGCTCTGGGGCGTCTCCTTGACGACCTTGTGATGCCGGTCGTTCGCCCCCTGCGGCGGCTCCTGCCGACGATGGCCGGGATGGACTTCTCCCCCCTGCTGGCGATCATCCTGGTCTACGCCGTGGCCGGGGTGCTCCAGGGCCTCGCCAGCACCGGCTTCGTCAACATCGTCGGCAGCCTGGTGGCAGTCGTGCTGGAGTTCATCAGCGCGGTGCTGCTGGTGGTGGTGCTGCTGCTGCTGATCCGGGTGCTCTTGGGCTTACTCCACGTCGACCCGTGGCACCCCTTGGTCTTTGCCATCCGCCGCATCACCGACACCTTCGTGGACCCCGTCGCCAGGCTCGTGCGCCGCCGCGGCGAGGCTGCCGCACTCGCCACCCTGGTGGTCTTCCTGGTCATCTACGTAGCTGTGGTCCAGATCCTCTTTCCAATCATCGAGATCGCCGCCAGACGCCTGTAGCCGGGCCCGGAGAGGACCTCCCGATCAGCGCTGCCGGAACCGCTGCGAGTTCGGGACAGGCGCGGTCGCCCGGATCGTCTCCACCCGATACGATTCCGGGCCGCACAGCTCCGAGACGGCCCGCTCCAGATCGGGCCCGGGCTCAACCTTGTGCTCTCCACCGAGCTCAATCTCGTGGCGACCCTGTGCATCCTGGAGATGCAACACCACCTGGCTGGCTCCAGTACGTCCGACCAGCACGGCCGCCAAGGCCGCCAGCACGTCCTCCGAGGCATCGGCGAGGCTGACATGGACCACCGAGTCCGCACGCCAATCGGCCAGCTGGGGGTCGTCGATGGACAGAACATCCTCCGCGATGACCCTGGCCTCCTCCGCCTCCTCGGTTAGCTCCTCTCCGACCTCCTCGGGGGACCAGGCCGCGCCATTTGCCATTGACGGGGCCCGTCCTGCCCCAGGCCGAGGTCCAACCTCCACTCGACCCCGGACCACCACGACACCATCGGGATGGAGCAATTCCACTGCCCGCTCGAAGACCCTCGGGAAGACCACGACTTCGCAGACCCCGCTGAGGTCTTCCAAGGACGCGAAGGCCATGGCTTCGCCCTTGCGGTTCTGAACCCGGCGGCACTCGCGCAGGGAGCCCGCCACCTGGACCAGTCGGCCCTCCAGGCGAGCCAAGTCCACCACCTCAGTGTCGGTGCTCTCCCGCAGGCGGTCGCCCAACTGCCGCAGGGGATGCTGGCTAAGGTACATGCCCAGCAGCTCGCGCTCCCAGAGCAGCCGCTCGCGCTGCGCCTCGGGGGACGGGACGAGGTCGCCCGGAGGGGCGGTGAGCCCGCCGTCGCCGGCTGACGCGCCGCCACCGTCGTCCGCGTCGAACAGCTGGATCTGGCCGGACTCAAAGTCCCTGGCGGCACCCTCAGCCAGGTGGATGGCGTTGTCGAGCTCGGCCAACAGCCAGCCCCTGTCGCCCAAGACATCACAGGCCCCGCTCTTGATCAGGGCCTCCAGCACCCGGCGGTTCAGGTCACGGCTGGGAACCCGGCGGCAGAGATCGACCAGAGACTTGAACGGCCCCTCCCCTTCCCGGGCCGCGACCACCGCCTTGGCGGCACCCTCTCCCACGTTCTTGATCTGCTGAAGGCCATAGATGATCTCGCCGGTGGCCTCTGAGACAGGGGCGGCCGGCGCGGCTGGGCCCAGCCACACACTGAACGCCGCCTGCGACCTGTTGATGTCCGGTGGCAGCACCGAGATGTGGCGCGCCCGGGCGTCCAGGATGACGCGCTTGACCCGCTCGAAGTCCCCCGCCCGGCTGTTGAGCAGGGCTGTCATGTACTCGAGGGGGTAGTTGGCCTTGAAGTAGGCCGTCTGGTAACTGATCAGACCGTAGGCGACCGCGTGGGCCTTGTTGAACCCATAGCCGGCGAAGAAGTCGATCAACTCGAAGAGCTCGTTGGCGGTCTTCTCCGCCACCCCTCGCCCCAACGCGCCCGCCATGAACCGCTCCCTCTGCGCCGACATCTTGGCCTTGTCCTTCTTGCCCATCGCGGCCCGCAGCAGGTCCGCTTCCCCCAGGGTGAATCCGGCCGCCGCCGAGGCGATCTGCATCACCTGGTCCTGGTAAACGATCACGCCGTGGGTCTCGGCCAGCACTGACTCCAGCTCTGGCAGCAGATAGGTGATGGGCTCTTCGCCCCGGCGCCGCCTCATGTAGAGCTCGATGACCCCACCCTCGATGGGGCCCGGGCGGTTGAGGGCGTTGGCGGCGGCCAGATCCCCCAAGGACTTGGGCCGCATGTCCGTGAGCACGCGCCGACCTCCCTCGGCTTCCATTTGGAACACCCCAATGGTGTCGCCCCTCCCCAGGAGCTCGTAGGTGGCGGGGTCGTCGAGCGGGATCCGCTCCAGCTCCAGGCGCACCCCGCGAAGCCGCTCGATGTGGCCCAGGGTCTCCTCCAGCACCGTCAGGTTCTCCAGTCCCAGAAAGTCCATCTTGAGCAGCCCAATCTTCTGGACTCCGTTCATGTCGAACTGGGTTACGACCGCGTCCCGGTTGGTGGTGGCCCGCTGCAGGGGCACGTAGTCCGAGAGCGGACCCGGGGCGATCACCACTCCGGCGGCGTGCGTGCCCGCATTCCGGGAGATCCCCTCCAGCCGCTGAGCCGTGTCCAGCAGCCGCTTGGCCCAGGGCTCGGCCTCGTAGAGCGCGCCCAACTCCTTGGAATTCTCCAGAGCGCTGGCGATGGTGATGCCGGGGCGAGTCGGCACCAGCTTGGCCAACCGGTCCACGTCGGGCAGAGGCACACTGAGCACCCGGCCGACATCTCGAATCGCGCCCCGCGCCGCCATGGTTCCGTAGGTGACGATCTGCGCCACCCGGTCGCTCCCGTACTTGCGGGTCACGTAATCGATCACCCGGCCTCGGCCCTGGACGTCGAAGTCAATGTCGATGTCGGGCATCGACACCCGCTCGAGGTTGAGGAAACGCTCGAAGATCAGGCCGTAGTGAATGGGGTCCAAGGAGGTTATCCCCAGGGCAAAGCTGACCAAGCTCCCAGCCGCCGAGCCCCGTCCGGGGCCGATCTTCACCCCCTCCTTCCTGCCGGCCGTGGTGAAGTCCCACACAATCAGAAAGTAGGCGGCGAAGCCGGTCTGGCGGATCACGTCGAGCTCATAGTCAAGCCGACGCCGATACTCCTCCGGAGGGGGACTCCCCACCCGCTCCAGCAGGCCCAGCTCGGCCACCTCGCGAAGCAGCTGGTCGGCGTCCTGCCCACTCGCGGCCTCGTAGCGGGGAAGCAGATGCTGCCCCAGCTCAGGCTCGAACCGACACCGGGTGGCAATCTCCACGCTGTTGCCGACCGCCTCCAGACAGTAGCCGAACTTCTCGGCCATCTCCTCGCCTGAGGTCAGGAAGAAGTGGGGACCGGCGAAGCGCAACCGCTTCGGCTCCTCGATCCGGCTGCCGGTCTGGATGCAGAGCAGGACGTCGTGAGCCTCCGCGTCGGTGCGGTCCACGTAGTGGGAGTCGTTGGTCGCGACCAGGGGCAGACCGGTCCTGCGGGCAATCTCCAGCAGGCCCTCCCGGACCGCCCGCTCCTCCTCCATGCCGTGGTCCTGGATCTCCAGGAAGTAGTTGTCGGGACCCATGATCTGCTGGTACTCCTCGGCCAGCGCCTGCGCCCCGGCCTGATCCCCAGCCAGGATCCGCTGGGGGACGTCGCCGCCGATGCAGCCGGAGAGGGCGATCAGTCCGTTGGAGTACTCGGCCAGCAGCTCCCGATCGATGCGGGGCTTGTAGTAAAACCCTTCCAGGTGAGCCCGGCTCACCAACTTCATCAGGTTTGAATACCCCTGCCGGTCCTTGGCCAGGAGGATGAGGTGGGAGGGGTCACGGTCGGCCCGGCCCTCCTTCTGGAGGCGGGAGCGTGCCGCCACATAGACCTCGCACCCGATGATCGGTGTGATCCCGGCGGCGCTGGCTGCTTCGTAGAACTCGATGGCGCCCGCCAGCACCCCGTGGTCCGTGACCGCCAGGGCCCGTTGACCCAGGGCCTTGGCACGCTCGACCATGGCCCCGAGACGAGCTGCGCCATCGAGCAGCGAGTACTCGGAGTGGGTGTGGAGGTGGACGAAGTCGGTGGCTGTCACGGCTCGGCGGGGGACGGTGGAGGGGAGATCAAGGCGCCTCCCAGTATCGGGGATGGCCACCCGGAGTCGCCCCACCCAGTTGGCCCCTCACTCCCTCTGCAGCAGCGCCACCACCTCGAAGTGATAGGTCTGCGGGAACATGTCCACCAGCCGCAGCCGCGTCAACCTGTAGGGGCCCCGGCGGCAGAGCGTCTCCAGATCACGCGCGAGCGCGGAGACCTCACAGCTCAGATAGGCGATCGTGGGGGGGCCCGCCAGCGACAGCCACCCGGTGACCTGCGGGGCCAGGCCGCTGCGCGGAGGGTCCAAGACCACCACCGCAGGACTCGCGATCGTCGGCAGTTCGTCCTCGACCGGCCCGCAGCGGACCGCCAGCCTCCCGGGCGCGTACATCTCTCCGTGGAGCTCGCAAAGGCGCGCGGAGATGGGGTTGGACTCGATCACGGTGACGTCCGCTCCCTGGTCCACGAGGCGCAGGCCGAGCACTCCGGAGCCGCCGTAGGCATCGACCACCCTGGCCCCGGCCAGGCTCGGCCGCAACCACTCGACCACCGTCTCGTAGAGTTCCTCCAGACTCTCCTGGTTGACCTGGATGAAGGAGTCCGGGAAGACGCGAAAACGGCGGCCGCGATAGCTCAGCTCGGTCGACTCGGTCGTGACCGATGGCAGGTTCGCTCCCGCCACCGCCAGGGCCACGAACTCCCCGGCGGCCGCCGACGGCCGGGTCTGCAACAGCACCTCGCGGCCCCCGCCCCCCACCGTCAGATGGGCGGTCTGCACTCCCGCCGGTCGCTCCTGGAAGGCTCGCCCCAGGGGCGCCAGCAGTCCCGTCAGCGCTAGATGGTGGATCGGACAGTCCTCGATGGCCACCACCTGGCGTCCCTGCCGACTGGTGAAGCCCATCCTGGGCTGCTCTGGATGGAGATGAAACTCCCCCCGCCAGCGGTACCGCCACCGCTGCCTGGATCCGACGGCGTCGGTCGCCTCCGGCACCTCGATGCCGCGGTGGGAGAGCGCCTCCCTGAGAATCGAGGCCTTGGCCCGCAGCTGGAGGGCATAGGCGGCATGCTGCAGTTGGCAACCGCCGCAGACCCCGAAGTGCGGACAGGGCGGCTCGACCCGCTCAGGCGAGCCGCGGTGGACCTCGACGGTGTCCGCAAAGGCGTGGTGGGCGTGCACCTTGGTGACCGTGGCGGTGACATCCTCGCCGGGCAGAGCCCCGAACAAGAACACCACCATCCCCTCCAACCGAGCCAGCCCCAGGCCGCGGTGGACCAGTCTCTCGCACTCCAGCCGGATCTGGCTGCCCTTGACCATCCGGGGGGACGCCGCCTCCACCCCGGGGGGGCGCGCCTTGCCGCCAGCCTCCCTAACGGGGAAGCCGCTCCCGCAAGAGCTGGTTCACCACCTTGGGGTTGGCCTTGCGCCCGGATCGCGCCATCACCTCCCCCACCAGAGCGCCCAGAGCCTGATCCTTGCCGGCCTGGTAGTCAACTGCCGCCTGGGCGTTCTCCGCCAGCACCTGATCCACCAAGGCGGCGATCTCCCCACTGTCACTGACCTGGGTCAGGCCCCGCTCCCGGATCAGGTCAGCCGGACTGGCGCCAGTTTCGAAGGCCTCGGCCAGGGCCTCCTTCGCCACCGAGCCGCTGACCCGGTCGCTCTCCACCATCTGTACCAGCTCCGCCAGGGCAGCGGCTGGGACCCGGCACTGCTCCACCTGAAGACGAACGGCGTTGCAGAGCGCCTGCAGGTTCTGGATCTGCCAGTTGGCGGCTGCCCGCGGCTGGGCCCCGGTCGCCACCACGGCTTCGAAGTAGTCGGCGTCCCCGGGGCGGTCGGCCAGGATCCTGGCCTGTTCCGGACTCACCCCGTACTGCTGCTGCAGGCGCCCGCGCTTGGGGAGCGGCAGCTCCGGGAGCTGACTCCGCAACTGTTCGACCAGCTCTTTGGAGACCAGCAGCGGAGGCAGGTCCGGTTCTGGGAAGTAGCGGTACTCCTGGGCCTCCTCCTTGCTGCGTTGGGAGACGGTGACCTGCTCCGCCTCGCTCCAACCCCGAGTCTCCTGGGCAATCGAAACCCCCTGGTCAAGCAGCTCGGTCTGCCTTACGACCTCGAACTCCAGGGCCCGCTGGATGCTGCGGAACGAGTTCATGTTCTTGACCTCGACCTTCGCCCCCAGCACCGAGGCCCCGGGCGGCCGCAGCGAGATGTTGGCATCGCAGCGCAGGCTACCCTCCTCCATGTTGCCGTCGTTGACGCCCAGATAGATCAGGGTCTGACGAAGCGCCGCCAAATATGCGGGCGCCTCGATGGGGGCGCGCAGGTCAGGCTCGCCCACGATCTCCATCAGAGGCACCCCGGCCCGGTTCAGGTCGACCAGGGAGAAGGCAGAGTTTTGAATCTCCCCTGCGTGGTGAAGGGTGCCGGCATCCTCTTCCAGGTGGACCCTGGTGACACCGGCCCGGTGCAGCACGCCCTCCACCTCGAACTCCAGATACCCGTTCAGGGACAGCGGCAGGTCGTACTGGGAGATCTGGTAGCCCTTGGGAAGGTCGGGGTAGAAATAGTTCTTGCGGTCGAACTTGGTGAATTCCGGGATCTGGCAGTTGAGCGCCAGGGCCGTGCGGATGGTGTACTCCACCGCCTTCTGGTTCATCACCGGCAGCGCGCCGGGCAACCCCAGGCAGACCGGGCAGGTGTTGCTGTTGGGAGGGAGGCCGAGGTAGTCGGCGCGGCAGCCGCAGAACATCTTGCTGCGAGTCAGCAGCTGGGCGTGCACCTCCAGCCCAATCACGCACTCGTAGGCGCTGCTCACCGAGGACTCCCGGGGGCCGGCTCCAGCGGGGGCCGCTGCCGCCACACCTGAGCCCGCTCCTCCACCGCCGCTGCCACCCGCAGGCAGGTGGCCTCGCCCATGTACGGCCCCAGCACCTGCAACCCCACCGGCAGCCCGGCGGCGAAGCCCGCCGGCACCGAGATCCCCGAGATTCCGGCCAGGTTGGCGGGCAGGGTCAGGATGTCGGTCGCGTACATGGCCAGGGGATCAGCCACACGTTCTCCCAAGCGGAACGCAGCGGTAGGGGCCGTCGGGGAGATGACCGCGTCGACCTGGGCGAAGACCCGCTCGAAATCCTGGGCCACCAGCGTCCTGACCTTCTGGGCGCGCAGGTAGTAGGCGTCGTAGTAGCCACTGCTGAGCACGTAGGTGCCCAGGGTGATGCGCCGCCTCACCTCGGGGCCGAATCCGCGATGGCGCGCCTGCTCATAGGCATCGGTGAGGGTGGCGGCGGCCGCGAATCCAGGTCCAAACCGGACCCCGTCCATGCGCGCCAGATTGCTGCTGACCTCGGCGGGCGCGATCACGTAGTAGGCCGCCAGGGCGTACTCGGTGCTGGGCAGCGAAACCGGGACCAGGTGGGCGCCGCCCGCCTCCAGCGCGCGCGCCGAGCTCTCGAAGACGGACCGCACTCCCGGATCCAGGTCCATCGCCAGGTACTCGTCGGGGACGCCGAGCCTGAGCCCCTCCACACCGGCTCGCAGTGATCCCAGCAGATCCCCGACCGGCACCGCTGAGGAGGTGCTGTCGTGGCCGTCGCGACCGGCGATGACCTCCAGCACCAGGGCGGCGTCCTCCACGGTCTTGGTGATGGGCCCGATCTGGTCGAGCGAGCTCGCGAAGGCGATCATCCCGTACCGACTCACCCGTCCGTAGCTGGGCTTGACGCCGACCACCCCGCAGAATGACGCCGGTAGCCGGATCGACCCGCCGGTGTCAGTGCCCAGGGTGGCGCACGCGAGTCGGGCGGCCACGGCCGCGGCCGACCCGCCACTGCTGCCGCCTGGCACCCGTTCCAGGTCCCACGGGTTGTGGGTCTGCTGAAAGGCGGAGTTCTCGTTGGAGCTGCCCATGGCGAACTCGTCGCAGTTGAGCTTGCCCAGCCCGACCGCCCCGGCCGCCTCCAGCCGCAGCACTGCGGTGGCGCTGTAGGGAGGCACGAACCCCTCCAGGATGCGGCTGCCGGCGGTGGTCTCGACCCCCCTGGTGCAGAGCACGTCCTTGTACGCGACCGGGATGCCACACATTGGGCCAGCCGCTCCGGGGTCGTCCGCCAGACGCAGGTCCGCCGCTCTGGCCTGGTCCAGGGCGGCACTGGCGGTGGTGCGCAAGAAGGCCCCCACAGCCCCGTCCACGGCCGCGATCCCGGCCAACGCCTCCTCCGCCAGCTCCACCGCGGAGCACTCCCGGCGACGCAGCCGGCGGGCGAGCTCGGAGATCGTCGCCTCGAGCAGGCTCACTGAATGGCCGGGACCCGCAGCAGCCCGGCCTCCTTGGTGCCGGCGTTGGCGAGCGCTTCCTCGGCCGACAGTCCCGCGACGACCTCGTCGGCGCGGGTGACGTTGCTGAGCCCGCCAACCTGAGTGGTCGGATCCACTTGGCTGGTGTCCGCCTCGGCCAGCTTGCCGACGGCCGCGATGATATCGCCCAGCTGCTCGCCGAGCCGCTCCAACTCCTCCGGGGACAGCCCCAGGCGGGCCAACCGACTGAGGTTGGCCGCCTCCTGAGGCCCGATTCCAGGGCGCACGCCCACTCCATCCCGTTCAACTGCCACTGATCAGGGATTATAGGAAGCCGGATGAGCGAGCCAGAAGCCGTCGAGGCCGCGCCCCAGACCGACGACGTGGTCCTGGCCGCCATGCAGGCGGCGGTGAGAGCCTTCGTCGCCGCCCGCGACGCGCGCGTCCTCCTCGACACGCCGGGGCGGCTGGGCGCCAACGCGGTGTCGCGCAGCCGGACCATCTCCGGCGCCCGCCGCGCCAGCCACAAGGCTCAGGCGAAGGTGGAGGGATCGGCCCGACAACTTGAGGAGGCCAGGGACAGATGGGGGGCGCTGGCGCGGGGACTGGCAGCCGACCGCGACGTCGAGCCCGAGCAGCTGGCGAGCCTGATTTCCACGGCCGCGAGCGAGCTCTCCCTCCAGGATGCGGTCGCAGCCCTGAGGCGAGGGCTGGCGGCCGCCGTTGCGGGATCGGACGGCAGCGATCCAATCTCCGCTCGGCTGCGCGCGGCGCTGGCGACTCTAGAGGATGCTGACTGGGCTGGTCGGAGGTGAACCTCCCCAGTTTGATTCGAACGCGTCAGTTCGAGGAGCCCTGGTCATCGCCGGATGCAGCACCTGCGCGAACTGGTCGCCAGGAGCAGCCATCCTGCGCCAGTCCGGAGGCGGGCTCAACCTCAGACTTGACATCCTCCCCACGGATGAATCCGGGGGATTCCAGTCTCGCCTCGGTTGTCTCGCGGACGGCATTCACCGCCCCCTCCGTAGACCGGGGTTGTACTGGCTTTAGCCGACCCACTCTGTCCGGAAGCCCCGCTTCCGGTACCGCCGCAAAGCAGCTGACTCGTGGGTTCTCTGGCAACCTCGACACCGGCAACCCCCGAAGTCG
>JAKAWF010000487.1 GCA_021817025.1 bacterium | reverse complement strand
TGCCCGCCCCGGCAGCCACCAGGCTCGTCTCAGCCCCTAAGTTCTGACGGTTGGCCATCTTCGGTTTCTTGGTGGCGCACCCGGGCAGCTACCGGGCGGCCTCCCCGGGTGCCGGTCGCGTTAACGGAGCTTTGGGCCCCGGGCCCAGGCCGGAGCAGGTGCAGCAATACTAGGTAGCCCTTCTGGAACTCAGATGTGCAGTCTTCTGACGCTACCGGCATTGGCCTTAGGCCCTGCCCGGGCGAAAGTTCGGTCTACTTCAGCAATCCCCGACATCTGCTTGACCGGCCCCTCCCATCCTTTGACCAGAGCATCTGGGCCCGACTTCCCCGAGAGATCGCGGCGAGCCCACTCCCTCAAGCAGCAGAAGTGCCCCCTGTCGGCAGAAGCGACCGGGTTGACCGGTGCCCGAGTTGGGCTGGTGGCAACCCGGACAGGGTTGCCACCAGCCCACTATCAGCTAACCGGAACCGTGTGGGGACCGAGGGCAGCCAGCGCAGGAACCAGGTTTGCGGCGATGGGAGTGCCCAGTCCGGTGACGGGATCCCAACCCGTGCTGGCGCTGTAGCCGGGCACCGAAGGATCGGTTTGGTTGTTGCCGACCGTGACATCGTTGAAATACGTGCCGTAGTTGGGGCCGGCGGCCAGCTGGTACAGGGAGTCGTTGATCAGCCCCAGGTTCTTACCGGCCATCTGGTCTGCGAGCGAGACCATCGCCGCGAACTGCGGCGACGCCGCCGACGTGCCACAGATCCCGTAGTAGCCCGGCTGGAAGCCTTGGGCGGAGATGTACACCCAGACAAAGGTTCCGCAGGATGCCTGCCAAGCAACATCGGGCACGCCGCGCATGGTGCCCTTGAAGGTGGAGCCGGCCGGCAGCGCGTCCTGATATGGCGGCCGCGGGAAAATCTCGCTGAAGCCACCGCCCGAGCCCTGCCAGGCCACGTCGTGCTGAGCTGGTGTGACGTCGCATGCAGCCGGACCGCCGCCGGGCTCAAGGCCTACCCCTGTGATGGGGTTTGTGCAGAGGTTGGTCCCCCCGACCGCGGTGACCAGTGGATCCGACGCCGGCCACTGCACGGTGGGGTAGGGGATGGTGCTGCCACCCTTGCCAACCGGGGTCTTGGTGGAGTTCGTGGTGCCGGAGTCGCCGGACGCTGCCATGAAGGTGATGCCTGCCTCGGTGCCAGTGATGAAGGCGTGGCGTAGGGTCAGCAGCGACTGAGCGCTCCCGAAGGAAGCCTCGCTGGCGGCGAAGCTCTGAGTTACCACGTTGGCCAAGTGGTGGTCGACCACGTACTGCTCCGCGTTCATCATGTTCGGGAAGCCTTGCACCCCGAGCGTCTCCGCGGTGGGGACGACCACCAAGAGGATGTTGGCCTCGGGTGCGATCGAGTGGGCCCACTGAGTGTCCAGCGCGACCTCCCCGACCCACCCACTGCTCTGCTCCTGGCTTGGCCCATAGGGGTTGCTGTGTGAGCTGCTGGTGGGCGGCTTGACCTGGCGGTTCCCGAACATGAGCACTCGGAAGGTGGGCATGCCGGGGTGACATGAAACTCCGGGCATCCCGCACATCAGAGGCAGTCCGTAGGCGGTCGAGAAAGTCTCCAAGTCGCTGGCCACGGCCGGGTAACCGAACGAGTCGACTATGGCGATGGTCTCGCCCTGCCCCATCAGACCATGGGCGTACAGAGGGGTGAGATCGTAGGAAGCCTGCATCGAACTCGGATCAAAGGCCCTGGCCCCGAAGTAGAAGCCCCCGGGCGGGGGTTGCGTGCCGGCCTCGAAGGCCCCCTGGAACTGGGCGCTGAGCGGCTTCGCCGCTGGATAGGATGTCCGTCCAGCGGAAACCCCGGCCGCCATCCCCGCCGACGTCCCCACCGCAACCGCGCCCAGAGCGAGCGCCACCAGCACCGCTCTGCCCCTTCCCCACACTCCAGACAAAGTCATCCCAGATCCTCCCTTATCCCGGCCACTCACCACCGTCCGATCCCACCCCCCCGCGCATGTTACGGCAGGGCTTCGAGCAGCGCCAGGGGGTCCATTGACCCAGCGAGAATTGCAGCCTGGGGCGATCGTCCCCTCACCAGGGACTGGCCCAGCCCGCGGGATGCCGGCAGAGCCCGGGTGGCCATGCTCATCGCGGCGTCGCGAGTCGAGTTCGTGGCAGCCGCTCGCGGTGGCGTGCTCGCTGCTACCGACTGTGATAGTCGGTGCCGTGCCGATCCCCACCCCTTTCGCGCCTTCAGCCCAGTGGGCCGACCGTTGCCTCGGCGCGGGCCCGGACCTGGCCGCTGATCACCGCACTGGCCACCGCTTCCAGCTCCGGCGAGGTGAACCGATCAGGACCGACCCCTCCACCCATCCGGCGCACCAGCTCTCCAACCGCAGTTCCGGCCGGCGAGGGCTCCAACGGAGCTCTCAGTTCCAAACCCCTGGAGGCTGCTACCAGCTCGATCGCCAGCAGGCGCGACAGGTTGGTGAGCACCAATCGCAATTTGCGAGCGGCCCCCCAGCCCATCGAGACGTGATCCTCCTGCATCCCCGAGGTCGGGATGGAGTCGACGCTGGCGGGCTGAGCCAGCCGCCGGTTCTCGGCCACCATGGCGGCGGCGGTGTACTGCGCGATCATGAGGCCGGAGTTGACGCCGGGCTCGACCGCCAGAAACGGCGGCAGGCCCTGGGAGCGGACTGGGTCCAGAAGCCGATCCACCCGCCGCTCCGCGATCGCTCCCACCTCCGCGGCGGCTATGGCCAGGAAGTCGCAGGCGAAGGCCAGCGGCTCGCCGTGGAAGTTGCCGGTGGACTCGACCCGGCCATCGGCCAGGACGACGGGGTTGTCGACCGCGGAGCGAAGTTCGCGCTCGGCCACCTCGCCGGCGAAGGCGCAGGTGTCCCGCGCCGCCCCGGCGACCTGCGGTGCGCAGCGAATCGAGTAGGCGTCCTGGACCAGATGCGGGGAGTCGAGGTGCGACGCCCTCACCTGGGAGTCGGCCAGCAGGCGGCGCAGGTTGGCGGCGCTTTTGGCCTGCCCAGGATGAGGG
>JAKAWF010000486.1 GCA_021817025.1 bacterium | reverse complement strand
CTCACGGGTATAAAAAAAAGCCCCCCAGGGCCTCCGGGGGGCTGCAAGCTCAGTGCTGACGCGCAGACGCTAGCTGGCTGCCCCTCCGGTAATTAGGAGTACTAGAGCCATCTGGCTCTCAGGGGCCACCAGGGTGTGCTGCATGGCGTTCAAGGTGATCCAGGTATACCAGGGTCACCGGCCGGCGTCAAGTGCCGTTGCCGGCTCGTGTCGTTCGAAGTGCTCTCAATCCAGGATGTCGCCACGGACCGAGGTCAGCAGGGCCAGCGCCAGGAGCCCCATGGTCCAGGCCGCAACCCCCCAAGGGCCGCCAGTTGGGGCAGTTGGAGCAGCGGCTGGGGCAGGGCCTGGCTCACCGTCGCCCCCTGGCTCACCAGCGCCTCGGGCAACCGGTTGAGGGTGGGGCCGAGGAGGGCCGCACTTAGGACCTGCCAGAGGTGCAGGTGGTTCAGCTGGAAGAGGCCGCGGAATGCGAGGGCGAGGGCATTGTCTAGGGGGAAGAACAGGATGCTGAGGACCATACCTGCGGTCAGGGAGCGGGTCGCCGCCCCCAGCCCCACACCGACTGCGGCGCAGGCGGTGGCGCTGATGGCGCAGCTGGCGACCCCCAGGCCGAGCTCCCTCCAGCCGACCATGGGCAACATCCCCACTGGAGCGAGTGACCCGGTGAAGTGCAGGGCGATCAGACTGAGCCCAAACGATGCCAGGAGGCAATAGCCAAGCAGTAGGCCGGAGCCGACAAGAAGCGTGGCCAGCAGCTTGGCCAGGACGAGCTGCGCGGGGCCGGTCCCGCGTCCCACGATGATCCGGATCGTGCCCAGGGAGTACTCGGTACCCACCAGTCGACTCCCGGTGGTCAGCATGATCAGCCCCACCCCGGCGGAGAATACGAACTGGATGCTGGGCAGCATCTGCTCCAGGGCCGTGAGGGGACGCTGCCCAATCGTCGATGCCACCAAGGGGTCCTGGGTGACGGCGAAGAGAACCAGGCCCGGGAGGATGTACACAGCGCCAGCCAGGATCCAGGTCGGGCGCTGCCTGCGCAGTTTGGAGAGCTCGGCAAAAACGGCGGCCCTCAGCCCCGCTCGTGCCGCCGCATCCGGCGAAGGGCTCAATGCTCTTCCTCGGTCAGCTGCAGGAAGGCCTCCTCGAGGTCTCGCTCGCAGGGAACAAGCGAGTCAGCGAAGAAGCCGGCGCCCATAAGGGCGCGGTTGAGGTCCCGACCTCGGCCGGTAGGGGACGAAACCTCAACCGCGCCGTCCGGACCGGCCTGCGCAGATCCGCCCCACGGTTGAGCCCGGAGCCACCGGAGCGCCTCGTCGGCACGGTCGATCCGGACCAGGAAGGTCCCGGTCGAAGCCCGAAGTGAGGAGAGGTCCCCAAGATAGGCGAGCCGGCCCCGGCGGAGGATCGCCACCCGGTCGCACACCCGCTCAACCTCTCCCAGGACATGGCTGGAGATGAACACGGTGGTGCCCGTGCTGCTGAGGTTACGCAGTAGCGATCGGGTCTCGCGGATGCCGGCCGGGTCAAGGCCATTGGCCGGCTCGGCCAGGACCAGGAGCCGCGGGCGGTGCAAGAGCGCCACGGCCAGTCCCAGCCGCTGACGCATCCCCAGGGAGTACCGGGCCACGCGGTCTCGGCCGCGATCGGCTAGACCGACCAGGGCGAGTAGTTCGTCGACCCGAGACCAGGGAACGCCCCCGAGCTCGGCGCCGAACACAGCCAGGTTGTCACGGGCGGAGAGGTTCGGATAGTGCGCCGGTGTCTCCACCAGCGGTCCCACCTGCGGCAGTACCCTCCGCCCACCAGCCGGCATCTCCTCCCCCAGGACCAGAAGCCTGCCGGAACTCGGCCAGACCAGGCCCAGCACCATGCGCATGGTCGTGGTCTTGCCGGCACCGTTGGGACCGAGAAAGCCGAACACCTCCCCGGGCTCCACCCGAAAGCTCAGGTCAGTGACCACCTCCTTGGGCCCGAAGCGCTTGCTGAGCGAGCGCAGCTCCAGCGTTGCAGCCGTGCTCACCAGGCGGTAGGCCGGACGTGGATTCGGAAGGCCCCGCCCTCTTTGGCCAGCGCCAACTTTGGGTACCCCTTGAAGTCGGCAGAGTGCGGCAGGGCCGCAGGCCGCCCGCTCGCCCACAGGGTGATCACCTCAGGTTTCAAGGTTGCCCATGTATACCAGGCTGCGTTGCTGGCGCCAGTTGGGGGGCGGCCCACCGGGCAAGCGGGTGCGGGAGCTCTCCGCTCCACAGGTCGCGTCGAGCTCGCTGATGACTCTCAGGGTCGCGGCAACCGGGCCAGCCCGCGCCTGTCGGGCGGTGCTGCTCCCTGCGCAGGTCGCACTGCGGGTCCAGCCCCTTCCCGGCCCCGGGGTGCCCCGCCAGTTGGCTGTCCCGGGGCAGGGGAAAGGTCTACCCCGAACGACCCGGGGGGTGGCTTGGGGTTCAGGGGTGGCATCCCGCGAGGAGACGGCCGGGCAGCGGCCGCTCTCTCGACTTGGTCCCCCATCTCGACAAAGCACACCTCGAAACCCGCACACCCCGGCCACAATCTCCGAGCTTCGGGGCACCGGCGGGCGCGTGGCCCAACTCGCTTCGATCTCGCCACTCCGGCCTTGGCGATAATCCAAGCAGAGTCGGAGGCGGGTAGGGTGGATGAGAGCGAACTGCTGACCGTGGACGAGGCCGCGCGGACCCTCGGGATCGCCGCGGACGAGGTGCGGCGGCTGATCCTGGCGGGAAGCGTGGCCCACCGGCTGGTTGCGGGGGCGGGCGGGGCGCTGGAGGTTCGGGTTGAGCGCTCTTCGCTGGCAGACCTCGCCTCGGTCCCGGCGACGCAGCGCTCCTCCGGAGCGGTCGGCCGCCACGGGCCGGCGGTGCCCGTCTCGGAGCCGCCAGCGGCGAGCGGCGAAGAGTACGCCCTCACCGTCCCACCAGAGGTGAGAGCGCTGGCATCCAACTTGGCCGACGAGCTCTTCCAGCGCTGGCAGTTGGCGATGGAGACCCAATTCCGCCAGGAGCTGGCGGTTCGGCTCCAGTCCGAG
>JAKAWF010000048.1 GCA_021817025.1 bacterium | reverse complement strand
CTTGGGTGCCGGCTCACCAGGTGTGGGGGCGGATCCAGGCGGCTGCCGCAGACGCCGGGTTGACAGCGGAGTTGGATCGCCTGGTCCCTGACCGCCTGGCCAACCTGTGAACATCGTCCTCGACACCTCAGTCTTCATCGCTCGCGAGACCGGGAGGCGCCTTGCGGCGCTTCCCGACGAGGCTGCCACTGCCATCTCTGTGATCACCGTGGCGGAGCTCCGGCTGGGGGTCTTGGTGGCTGGCGACCCGAGCATCAGGGCGACTCGGCTGGCCACCCTTGAGGTCGCGACCCGCGACCACAGGCCTCTCCCGGTCGATGATCAGGTTGCGGATCAGTTCGCTCGCCTGGTCTCGCAGCTGCGGATGGCGGGTCGCAATCCGCGCGTCTTGGACACGCTCATCGCGGCGACCGCACTGGCTCATGACGCCGCGGTGGCAACCCAGGACGACGACTTCGACGGTCTGCCCGGCCTGACTGTTTTGAAGGTCTGAGCGAGACGGTCGTACGGCGGACACTGGCCCATTCGGGCTGGCATCGGTCGGTCTGGGAGCAGGGCCTTCCGGAGGCCCCCTGCCCCGTCGTCCCCTCGCTCCACTCCGGGCCCGATGGGGCCCCATGGCAGCCCTATCCTGCTTGACCTCGTGCGAGCGCAAGCCCCTGGCTTCAGCCATGGGGTCGAGCGAGTCCCGAAGTGTTACAACGAGAACCTCGGCACGGAGCGCGGCTCCACCCCCACGACTTCGGGGGTTGCCGGTGTCGAGGTTGCCAGAGAACCCACGAGTCAGCTGCTTTGCGGCGGTACCGGAAGCGGGGCTTCCGGACAGAGTGGGTCGGCTAAAGCCAGTACAACCCCGGTCTACGGCGGGGGCGGTGAAAGCCGTCCGCGAGACAACCGAGGCGAGACTGGAATCCCCCGGATTCATCCGTGGGGAGGATGTCAATCCTGAGGAGCTTCTCTCGCGGACCACTAAGATGTCTACTGATCGGGGCGTGGCGCAGAGGTAGCGCACCGCGTTTGGGACGCGGGGGTCGCCGGTTCGATCCCGGCCGCCCCGACAGCGTGTGGTACGTGAGGGGTCTGGGATCGATCTGGAGGATGTCCTCTGACTCCGTCCAGTCTCTCGGTTTGGTCTGAAAGCCCAGAAAACAGGAAGACTGGCTGTGGGAGCAGGGGGTCCCCGGTTCGATCCCGGGTGCCCCGACTTTGATCTCCGGAAGAGGCCATGCTGCGACTGTGGGCGCACCGTGATCGGGGGCCACGGCGGCCAGCGTCCAGAGTGTGACAGCTGCGAGATGGTACCGCCATCCCCGCGTCGCAGCCGATCGCGCGTGGCCCGGCTAGGCTCAGTCCCATGAGTGTTCGGGAGGGGACCCCAACCAAGATCTCGGACCCGGCGCAATCCCCGGCAGACGCGGCCCGACGAGCCCGGCGGTTGGTGGTGGACCCTCAAGTTCCAAAACGCGGCCATCGGACCCCGCGCCGTCAGCACCAGGCTGCCAGCGGTCTGGGCGGCGGCGTTGCCACCATCGGTCTGTCCGAGCACGAACTCCTGAGAGCGGTGGTGACGGGATCGCCAACGGCGCTCACAGTGGTGGACCCAGAGGGGATCGCGCTGTTGTGGAACCCGGCCGCCGAGGAGCTCTTCGGCTGGAAGGTGGCCGAAGTGGTGGGCTTCAAGCTGCCCATCATCGACGCCCGCTGGCAAGGAGAGTTCGATCGAATCCGGACAGGGACAATCACCGGCCGGCCAGTCCACGAGGTCGATACCCAGCGTCGGCATCGCGACGGCCGTCCCATCGACGTGGCGGTCTCGACCGTGCCGTTGCACGATCCGAACGGGCGAGTCATCGCGGTCCTCGGCGCCTTCCAGGACATCACCGCTCGGAAGGCGGTCGAGTCCGAGCTGATCCGCCAGGCTCACCAGGACGAGCTCACGGGCTTGCTGAACCGGAGAGGGCTCCTCGAAGGGCTCGGGTCGATCCTCAACGGGCGGCGCCGCCACTCGGCGGTCATCGCGCTGGACCTCGATCGCTTCAAGGAGGTCAACGACGCCCTCGGCCACTCAATCGGAGACCAGGTCCTGTGCGCCTTCGCCCAGCGTCTCGCCAACGCACTCCGCCCCAACGACCTGGTGGCCCACATGGATGGAGACTCCTTCGCGGTGGTGATGCTGGGTGTCGCTCCGCCCGATGTGGAGTCCGTGGTCACCAGAGTGTTCGGCCGCCTCGGTGACCGCTACGTCGTGGATGGCCATGAAGTCGTCCTACGGGCCAGCGGAGGGGTCGCCGTGTGTTCCCGGCACGGCGACCCGGCTGAGGCACTCACCCAGGCGGGAGTCGCTCTGCGCCAGGCCAAGCACACCTCCCGCGGCTGGTTCCAAGTCCTTGACGAAGCGGTGGGCCGGGCTGTCGCCGATCGGGTCGAACTGTCGGCCCAGCTCATCGGCGCCACCGAGAGGGGGGAGTTGCGGCTCGAGTATCAGCCAATCGTCTCGGCATCCTCCGGCAAGGTTGTGGGCGTCGAGGCCCTGGTGCGCTGGCAGCATCCGGATCGCGGACTCCTCGGGCCCGACCAGTTCATATCACTGGCCGAGGAGACGGGCAGCATCTCCACGATCGGCCGCTGGGTGCTCAAGAAGGCCTGCGGCACGCTCACCGAATGGATGGCGACTGAGCCTGCGGCCGCTCAACTGACGGTCGCAGTCAACGTCTCGGTGGCCCAGCTCCAAGATCGGGAACTTGGAAATGACGTCAGAGCAGCCCTGGGGCAGGCTGGGCTCGCCCCCGAGCGTCTCCACCTGGAGGTCACCGAGAGTGTCCTCAGCACCGATCCTGAGGCGGCGGCAAGGGTACTGGGGCAGCTTCGAGACCTCGGCGTCACGCTGGTGATCGATGACTTTGGGACGGGCAACTCCTCGCTGACGGCGCTGCGGCGGTTCCCCTTCCAGATTCTCAAGATCGACCAATCATTCGTCAGAGGAGTCGGCGTCAGGCCGGAGGACAATACGATCGTCGCGGCCACCCTGGCACTGGCCCATGGACTCGGCCTCACCGTGGTGGCGGAGGGGGTCGAGACCCTGGACCAAGTCGAGTTCCTGACCCGGAATGGCTGCGAAAAGTTGCAGGGTTACCTGCTGGGCAGCCCGATGCCTGCGGATGTCCTGAAACCGCTGCTGTCACGGCGCCATCTCCGAGGCAGGACCAAGCCCCACCCGCAGGGCATGGCCGGTCCCCCGGGATACGAAGCCGTGGTCACGGCCATCCAGGGCCCCGACCAGCCACGGGCGATGGTGAGCCTAGCTCAGGCGCTCCGGCCGGTGTTGGAGGAGTTGCAGGACCGCACCGGGCTGGAGTCCGTCTATCTGACCAGGATCGACTGGGATCGCGCCCAGCAGGAGATCCTCGCGGCCGCCAATCGCGGTGATCTCGTAGTTCCAGAGGGTCTCGTGGTCAGCTGGTCTGAAAGCGTATGCCGTCTCTCGCTGGAGTCCGGGCGCCCCTGGACCGAGAGCGTCCCGGACGCCTGGCCCGATAGCGGCATCGGTCGGGAGCTGGGGCTCGTGACCTACGCCAGCGTGCCGATCACGCTGCCGTCACGGGCCATCTACGGCACCCTCTGCGCTGCCAGCCGAAAGTCGGTGCCCGAAAACCCCGAGGCGCTAGCGCTGATGGGAATCGTCGCCAGACTTGTGGCAGCCTTCGTCGCCACCCAGGCACTATGCCAAGCGGACCCCGATCGGGCCCACATCGGCCGGGATGAGTTGCCGACTTCGGCATCCACAGTGTCGGCCCTGTCAGCACCGGACCGCTCCAGCCGCGGGGGAGCAGAGGGTTGATCGGCTTCAGCCACGCTGTCCGGGGACTTGTCGCCCGGCCGGATATCTGCCGGCTACGCCCAGCCGCAGTCGCTCAGGGCGGCGTATCAGCGCCAGGGAGGTCTGCGGAGACCCGCTTCGTCTGATACATGGCAGCGTCGGCGCGGGCAATGATGGCTTCGGGGTCGGTGGTTGGGCCGACGGGAGCGATTCCGACGCTGACCGAAACCAGGATTCCCCTGCCGTCGACCAGGAACGGCTGGGTGAACGCGGCCCGGATGCGGTCGGCCAGTGCCGCCGCCTCCGAGATCGGATCTCTCAGGTCCTCGATGAGGAGGACAAATTCGTCCCCACTCAAGCGGGCCGCCGTGTCGGCCGCCCGCACCATTCCACTCAGACGGGCCGCCACCGCGATCAGCAGCTGGTCACCGCAGGCGTGGCCGAACTGGTCGTTCACTGTCTTGAAGTGGTCGAGATCGAGGAAGAGCACTGCCGCGCCCAGGTGACGTCGCGCTACGGCTCGCTGGACGTGGGCGAGCCGGTCAGCGAGAAGGGTCCGATTGGCCAGCCCGGTGAGGGTGTCGTGAAGTGTCTGGTAGGCCAGCTTGGCATGCTCGCTCTCGAGTTGCTCCTGCAGGACCAGCCTTGCCGCGTCGAAGTGGTGGGCCATCCGCACCAGGCTGGAGTCACAGCTCGCCCGCACCATCTCTTTGGCCATGGCGACCAGGGCTCGGTCCGACTGGAGGTGCGAGGCCTCTTGGTCAAGCAGTTCCAGCGTGCCATCACGCCAGATCAGATGGGCCTTGGTCACTTCCGCCAGGGAGCCAGCCTTCACCGCCAACTCTTCGCCCAGGCTGGCGATCCGCTGCAACTCCGCGGGGTTCCCGCCCTCCCCCGTGGTGAGCCATCGACCGATGAGGCGGGTGGCCAGCACCGCCCGGGCGATGGCCGGGTGGCCCGCCGGGAACAGACCTGCTTGCTGGAGGAACGGGCTGAGATCCCCGGCCCGAGCCTGCAGCGCCCGGCCCAGGGCGACCCGCTGGGGGAGGTCAACGCTCTCAACCTCGATCCCCTGCCCGGCTGGCTCCGGCCGCGGGCTCTGGCCCGGGGTCAGGTCAGGCGGCCGCCACGGACTCATTTCCGTCATGGTCTCAGTATGCGGCTGGGCGGGGCATTCTTGGGCCCGACGCTGGACGGGCCGGCGGCCACCTGCGCGCTCAGACCGCCGGCCGCCAAGTGGGGGGAAGCCACTGGGGCGACACCGGGCCGCCCGACGGGGCGATCCGGCCCAATCCTCGGGGGTTGGGTGACCCCTGCTGGATTTCCTTGCCCACTTACCCTGGCCCGACCACGGCCATTTCCATCCAGATGTTTCCGTATTCGACCATCCGGGTGGCCACCTCGAGAGCGGCGGCGATGAGCGTACATGGTCGCCTCTTTGGACGGCGACTTCGGGTGGGCAGGATGGCGCGGGGCTGGGAGCAGTCCTGCGGACTGCAAGAGCCCGGCAGCGTCAGCTGGGGTGGGTGCCGGGTGGGTACAGCCCGAAGGGCCGCAGCTCCGCCGTCACTGCCATCAGCGCTTGCAGCAGGCCCCCGATCTGGGCTGCGTCCGCCAGCTCCAAGTCGGCGTAGAAGCGATAGCGGAAGGGCTCATGGGGGATCGGCCGGGAGTCCAGCCGGGTCAGGTTGATGTTGTTGCGGGCGAAGACTTCCAGCACCCTGGCCAGGCCGCCGGGCCGGTGCGCGGTGACGAATCCGAGCGAGAACTTGGCCGGACCAGATGCTGGGGGCGCCGTTTCCCGGGCTCGCCGGATGACCAGGAAGCGGGTTCGGTTGGTCGCCTCGTCGGCCACGTCGGAGGCCAGCACCACCAGCCCGTAGCGATCGGCGGCGGCCCGGCTGGCGATGGCGCCGTCGCCGGGGAGGCCGCGCTCGGCGATCTCCCGGGCGGCGCCGGCGGTATCGTGGAATGCGGCCGGTTGGATCTGGTGCTCGCGCAGCCAGCGCGCGCACTGGGCCAGAGCCTGAGGGTGCGAGAGCGCCCGCTGGACCGGCATCCCGTCGCGGCTGAGCAGGTGGTGGCGGATGGGCGCGATGTGCTCCGCCACCGCGGCGAGCTCGGAGTGCGCCCAGAGCAGGTCGCTCACCTCCTGCACCACTCCGGCCAGGCTGTTTTCGACCGGGACGACAGCTGCCAGGGCCTTCCCGATGGAGACCTCGGCAAACGCCTCTCCGAAGGTGGCCAGGCCCAGGGCGGTCGCGCCTGGGAACAGCAGCTGAGCGGCCTCGTCCGAGTAGGCCCCCGGTTCGCCCTGATACACGATCGTCGGAGTCACCCGGGCATTGTCTCTGAACCCATGACCCGGAGCGCCGGGGCAGTGACCACGCCCGCCCAATGGCTCCGCCGGGAGGAAGTCACGTGCTCCCGGGCTCGCGTTCGGTCGCGCTCGCGCCAGCCTGGCGGCTCCTCAGCTCGGCCAGGACCTCGTGGATCCGCAGCCCGTGGGCGAGCAGGAGGACCGCGGTGTGGTACCAGACGTCGGCCACCTCCGCCACCAGATGCGGGAGGTCGGGCTCGTGGGCCGCCAGGATCACCTCGATCGCCTCTTCGCCCACCTTGCGGGCGATGGCCGGGATGCCGGCCGCCAGCAGGGTAGCCGTGTACGAGTCAGGCGCCGGAGACTGGCGGCGTCGAGCCAGGGTCTCCTGCAGTTGGTCGATGGTGGTGGCCGGCTCGGCGAAGCAGGATCGCCGTCCCAGATGGCACGTGGGACCAGCCGGGCGAACCGAGAGCAGGACAGCGTCGCCGTCGCAGTCGGTCTGGAGAGAATCCACCTCCAGCCCATTGCCCGAGCTCTCACCCTTGCGCCAGAGTCGCTGGCGGCTCCGGCTCCAGAAGTGGGCCTGGCCCGTCTCCAGGGTGCGTTCGAGGGCGATCCGGTCCATGTAGGCGACCATCAGGACGGTGCCCGAGACGGCATCCTGAGCCACGGCCACCACCAGTCCCTGGGCATCGAACCGCACCCCCGCAGGCGCTCCTAGGGGCACGGTCGGACCGTCACGCCGGCCGCTTGGAGGTGGGCCTTGACCGCGCAGATCGTCCACCTGCCGCTGTGAAAAATGGAGGCTGCCAGCGCGGCATCGGCATGGCCGGCGACGAAGACGTCGACCAAGTCCTCGGGACGCCCGGCGCCGCCGGAGGCGATCACCGGGATGCGGACGCTGTCCGCCACCGCCCGGGTGAGGTCCAGGTCGTAGCCGGCGCGGCTGCCGTCGGCGTCGATGCTGGTCAGCAGCAGCTCGCCCGCTCCGAGCTGCTCGACCCGCCGGGCCCAGGCCAGGGCGTCGATGCCGGTGGCCACACGTCCCCCGTGGGTGAAGAGTTCCCACCCCTGCTCGTGCCGCAGAGCGTCGATCGCCACCACCACGCACTGGGAGCCGAAGGAAGCCGCCGCCCGCGATACCAGCAGGGGCGTCCTCACGGCCGCCGTCTGGATCGACACCTTGTCAGCTCCGGCGCGCAGCAGCCGTCGGATGTCGGACTCGGAGCCGATCCCGCCGCCGACTGTGAAGGGGATGAACAGCTCCTTGGCCACCTCTCCGACCAGGGAGACCAGGGTGCGCCTGGCCTCGGGGGTGGCGGTGATGTCGAGGAAGACCAGCTCGTCGGCCCCGGCCATGGCGTACTGGCAAGCGAGGGTGACCGGATCGCCCTGGTCTTTCAAAGAGAGGAAGTGGTGCCCCTTGACCACTCTCCCACCCGCCACGTCGAGGCACGGAATGATGCGCTTGGACAGCACGGCTCCCTCCTACGCCGCCGCCTGCTGGGCGAAGTTCGAGAGGACCTGCAGGCCCGCGTCACCGCTGCGCTCCGGGTGAAACTGGACGCCGAAAATCTGACCCCTCTCGAGGGCGCTGACGAACGGGCTGCCATGGCTGGTGCGGGCGCACGCCAGCTCCGGAGTCGCGGGGTCCACCACGTAGGAGTGGGTGAAATAGAAGGCCGCTTTGTCCATGCCGTCGAGCAGAGAGCAGGGCCGGAGCAGCTCGATGGTGTTCCAGCCCACGTGGGGGAGCTTCTCGGTGGTGGGGAGCCTGACCACCCGCCCTCCCAGCACGTCCAGGCAAGGACTGCCGTCCTCGGCGCTCTCCTGGAAGAGCAGTTGCAGACCCAGACAGATCCCCAAGTAGGGACGCCCCGACTCGATGAATGCCACCAGGGCACGCTCGAGCCCGCTCTGCCGAAGTCTGGACATCGCCGCTCCGGCGGCCCCCACGCCGGGGAAGATGGCCGCATCGGATCCCGCCAGTTCGCCTGGTCGCCGGACCGTCGTCCACGCCAGCCCGAGATGATCGAGCGCGTATCCGACGCTGGCCAGATTGCCGGCCCCGTAGTCGACGATGCCGATCACAGCACGCCCTTGGTGCTGGGCACCCCGAGCGCATGTCCGGGGTCCCGGCGTGCCGCTTGGCGGAGCGCGCGCGCGAGCGCCTTGAACGAGGCCTCGGCGAGGTGGTGGTCATCCTCGCCATGGGCCGAGAGGTGCAGGGTGAGCCCGCCGGAGCGGGCGAAGACCTCGAAGAAGTGGGTCAGCAAGCTGGTGGGTATTCCGCCCACGCTCGGGCCCACAAACCCGATTTCGACCAGCCCGTAGCCGCGCCCGGAGCAGTCGACCGCCGCCATGGCCAGGCTCTCGTCCATGGGCACCACCGCGTGTCCGAACCGCTCGATGCCGGCGCGGTCGCCGAGGGCTTGGCTGAAAGTCTCCCCGAGGACCAGCCCGACATCCTCGACCGTGTGGTGGGAGTCCACGTGGAGGTCCCCTTTGGCACTGACTTCCAGAGCGAAGCCACTGTGGGCGGAGAGGCTGGTGAGCATGTGGTCGAGGAAGCCCACCCCGGTGGCGATGGCCGTGGGGTAGCCGCCCTCCAGCGTCAACCTCACCAGCACATCAGTCTCCCTGGTGGTCCGGCGGCGCTCGGCTTGGCGCTCAGACGTCATTGTCGTCCACCCATCGCTGCAAGCCCCCCAGCAGCCGGGCGTTCTCGGCCGGCGAGCGCACGGTCACGCGCATCCAGTTGGCCAGCGCGGATTCCCCAGGGAAGCTGCGAACCACCACGCCGGTCTGCTCCAGGGCTGGGCCGAGCCCCTGGGGGCAGTTCACGAGCAGGAAGTTGGTGGCACTCGGCCGGACCTGGAGTCCCACCTCCGTGATCGCCCTGGACAGATCAGCCTTCCAGCGGTGCAGTTCCGCCACCCGCCTTCTCATCTCAGGGGCCAGTTCGAGCGCCTGGACCGCCAGGGCGGCCGACAGGGAACTCACACTGGCCGGGGGCCTCACCCGTGCCAGAGAGGCGGCTATCCGCGCGCCCGAGACCGCGTACCCGACCCGGGCCCCGGCCAGGCCGAAGGCCTTGCTGAGGGTTCGCACCACCACCAGGTTGGGCAGCCGTTGGACCATCCCGGCCGCGGTGGCGCCGCTGAATTCGAAGTAGGCCTCATCGACCACCACGACCCCCGGGCAAACCCGGGCTGCCTCCGTCACCACCTGCTCGGGCAGGAGTTCGCCGGTGGGGTTGTTGGGGTTGCAGATCCATACCAGCCGAGCTTCGGCGGCGGCCCGCAGCAGCCGCTTCTGGTCTCCTGCCGGGACCGTGATCAGGCGAGCTCCCCTGACCCCGGACAGAACGCCGAACATCGCATAGCTGGGATCCTGGACGACCACCGGGTCCAGCGGTCCGATGTAGGTCTCGGCGATCAGCGCCAGCAGTTCGTCCGCCCCCGCCCCCACGGTGATGCTCTCCACTGGCACGTCGGCATAGTGCGCCAGGGCGGAGGTCAACCCAGGGTAGGTTGCGTCGGGATATTCGTTGACGGCCTCGACGGTGAGCCCGTCCGCGGGCGCCAACTCCCAAGGGCAGGTGTTGGTGTCGAAGCGGACCACCTGGTGCGGGAGAAGCCCGTGTCGGGCCGCCACCTCCGGAGTCGAGGCCTCCCACGAGTACCCACGGGTCTCGCGGACGCTCCGGCGGGGCTGGGGGGCCCAGGCGACCTCACCCGCATCGGTGCCGAGCCGCACCTCGACTGAGCGCCAGTGCTGGCCAAAGCCTTCAACCTGCGAGATTCGCTCCACCAGAGGCGCCAACTGAGCCAGGCCGGTGGGCGACACCGATTGGACCTGGATGGTGTGGCCGAAGTCCAGCAGGCCCAGGGGGCTGAAGCTGCGGGCCATGCCCCCGGTGGGGAGCACGTGATTGGCGCCGGTGGCGTAGTCCCCGAGGGCGGCGGGGGCGTGAGCGCCCAGAAATACCGATCCCGCATTGGTGACCAGGGGCAGCCAGCGTTCTGAATCACGGCAGGCAAGGATCAGGTGCTCAGGGGCGTAGTCGTTGGCGAAGCCGATGGCCTGCTCGAGATCGGAGCTCGCGAAGACGCGCACCTGGGTAGATCGACCCGAGCCGATCCTCCGGGCGACCTCCTCGGCCATGGTCCGGTCGGTGGCGACCAACACCCCCACCGCGTCCGGGGCGTGCTCGGCCTGGGCTTCAAGGTCGGCGGCCAGCCACTCGGGCGGGACCGATCCATCGGTGATCACGACCACCTCGGAGGGACCGGCCGGCATGTCCACGGCGACCTCGCCGAAAACCAGCCGCTTGGCGGCGGTCACGTGGGCGTTGCCGGGTCCGAAGAGCTTGTCGACCCGCGCCACCGACTCGGTGCCGTAGGTCATGGCGGCGATCGCTTGGACGCCCCCGACCGCATGCACCTCGGTCACCCCGGCCACGAAGGCGGCGGCCAGGATGGCACTGTTGACCTCGCCGTCCGGCCCGGGGGGCGAGCAGAGGACCACCTCGCGGCAACCCGCCAGGCGGGCGGGCACACAGAGCATGAGGACGGACGAGGGGTAGGGGGCCCGGCCGCCGGGCACATAGACTCCCACCCGATCGAGCGGCCGCCACTCCCGCCAGCCCCTGACTCCCGGCCGCACCTCGACCACCTCCTCGGAGAAGCCCTGGGCCTGGTGAAAGCGAGCGATGTTGGCCGCGGCCGCCTGGAGGGCGGCCGCGAGCCGGGGTTCGGCGGCCTTAGCTGCCAGCCCGATCCGGTCGGGACTCACCCGAGTGCGGGCGATGTCGACGCCATCGAACCGCAGCGTCAGCGACCGCACCGCGGCGTCCCCGCCCCGGCGCACCTGCTCCAGCAGTGAGGCCGCCTCTTGGCGCAGGCCCTCCGGCTGGGGAGGCCGACTGAGCGCGTCGCGATACCCCTGCGAGCCCGGGACGGGCAGGCCCAGGACTGCGGTCACGGGATCAACTGCTCGATCGAGAGCACCAGGATGGAGGACGCCCCGGCGTCGCGCAGGGGAGCCAAGAGCTCCCAGATTCCGGCCGCGTCGACCACCGCGTGCACCGCCACCATGCCGGGGTCCGCCAGCTGCATGACCGAGGGGGAGCCGATGCCCGGGATGACCTCTCGAATGCTGGGCAAGGCGTCGCTCGGGGCGTTCATCATCAGATACTTCTTGCCGCGCCCGGCGATCACGCTGGCCAGCATCAGGGTCACGTGATCGCACAGCTGGCGGCGGCCCGGCGGCGGCTCCAAGCTGTGGATGAGCTCAGCCTCAGACTCCAGGACGGTGGCGATGGGGCGCAGTCCGTTGGTGGCCAGGGTGGTGCCGGTGGCGACCAGGTCGACGATCGCGTCAGCCACTCCCAGCAGGGGGGCCACCTCGACCGCTCCATTGACTTCGATCAGGCGAATCGCCAGCTGGCGGTCCTTGAAGTAGGCGTCGGTGGTCCGGGGGTGGGAGGTGGCCACCACCTGTCCGTCCAGGTCGCCCAGGCTCGCGATCGGCCCCGACTCCGGCACGGCCACCTGCAGCCGGCAGTGGCCAAAACCCAGGGCGAGGCCACGGCCCACGCGGGCGCCCGCTTCCTCCACCAGGTTGGACCCGGTGATGCCGAGGTCGACCACCCCATCCTGGGCATACTCCCCGATGTCCTCCGCGCGGACGAAGAGGAGGTCCATCGGGTAGTTCTGGCAGGGTGTGAACAACTGGCGGCTGTCCTGCTCGAACACGAATCCCGCCTCCTTGACCAGGGTCACGGCGGGCTGGGCGAGCCGGCCCTTGTTGGGGAGGGCGAGGCGGATCCGATCCTCCCTGGATGATCCGGCGTTCATCGCCCAGCCTCGTGCCAGCGCTCCAGCATCGCCCGGTAGCCCCCGGTCCCGAAGCGGAGCCAGTTGCTCACCCGGCTGATGGTGGCGGTGCTGGCGCCGGTGCGCTCCGCGATCGCCTGATAGTGCATTCCCTGGTCCAGGAGCCGCACCACCTGCCAGCGCGCGCCCATCGCCTGGAGCTCCTGGGGAGTGCAGAGGTCGCCCAGGAATCCAGCCGCCTCCTCGGCTGTGCGCAGGTCCGCGATGGCCCGGAACAGCTCCTCGGCAGGGTCCCCTGAGGCATCGATGGCCGGGTTGACGGGCCGCTCTTGCTTCATCTTGCTAACATGGTAGCGTGTTAGCAGGAGGGGCTGCAGGATGTTGGTGATCCCAGCCATCGACCTTCTCGGCGGGGGATCGGTTCGGCTGGTCCAGGGTCGCTACGACCGGGTGCTCAACTACCAGGCCGACCCGGTGGAACTGGCCGAGCGCTACCGCGCGCTCGGGGCCCCGTGGCTGCACGTGGTCGACCTCGATGGCGCCAGGGAAGGGCGCTGGGTCAACCTGGGTCGGATCTCCGAGATCGCGGCTGGTGCGGGGATCCCGGTGCAGGCCGGCGGCGGGGCCCGGGACCGCGAGAGTGTCGAGGCGGCTCTCTCCCAGGGAGTCCGGCGAGTCATCATCTCCACCGCCGCCTTGGCGGATGCCGCCCTGCTGGAGGCGCTGGTGCAAGACTTCGGGGAAGCCATCGTCGTGAGCCTCGACGTCCGCCGCGGGCGCCTGATGTCCCGCGGCTGGTTGGCCGACACCGGGGAGGAACTGGCCGTGGCGGCGCGTCGGATGGTCGATTGCGGCGTGCGGCGGCTGGTGCACACCGACACCCTGCGCGACGGCACCATGGTCGGGGCCGACCTGGCCGGCCTGGGCCAGCTGCTTCCGCTGGGAGCCGCGATCATGGTCGCGGGCGGGATCGGCCACTACCGCGACCTCGAGCGCCTGCGGGACGCGGGCGCCGAGGCTGCGATCGTGGGCCGCGCCCTGTCGGAGGGCAGCCTGGACCTGGAACGGGCGCTGGTGGTCGCCGCATGAGCGTCCGGCACTCCCGACCGACCGGCTCAGCCGCGAATGGCGCCGACCTGCACGTGCACACCGAGTGGTCCTGGGACGCCATCGACGGCTCGATGGAGGAGAGCTGCCGGCGGGCGACCGTGGCCGGACTCGCAGCGGTGGCGTTCACCGAGCACGCCGACTACTCGCCCCTGGCCGGCGGGGCCCGGCTCGACGCGGTTGGATACCTGGAGTGCCTGGACCGCTGCCGTCGGAAGTTCCCCGCGCTCAAGGTCTGGAGCGGGGTGGAGCTGGGGGAGCCCCACCGCTTCACCGAGGAGGCGGGCGCTCTCCTGGCGCCAGGCGGATTCGACCTGGTGCTGGGCTCGGTGCACTGCGTCGAGGCGGCCGGGGCCCTGGTTGACCTGAGCCAGCTCGGTGGCCCTCAGCTGGCATCCCCGGAGCAAGCGATGCGCGCCTACTTCCAGGAGCTGCTGGATCTCCTGCGGGGACCGGTGGAGTTCCACGTCCTCGCCCATCTCGAGTACCCGAAGCGCTACTGGCCGGCCGGCTGGCCGCCATACAGCTCCCAGCAGTACCGGCCCGAGCTCCAGGCGGTGCTGGAAGCGGCGGTCCAAAGGGGCGTGGTCCTGGAGCTGAACACCAGCGGCGGGATCGACCGGATCCGTGGGCTCTGTCCCAGCGCCGAGGTGGTCGGCTGGTGGAAGCAGGCGGGCGGGCGGGCCGTGGCTCTGGGCAGCGACGCCCATCGGCCGGACCGCTTGGGAGCGGGTTTCAGGGCGGCCCGCGAGGTGCTGGACGGCGCTGGGTTCGCGGCCTCAGAGGCCCGCTGGGGGCTGTGGCTGGAGGCCGAGACGCTCACAATGGCCCGGTGAGCACCCTGGCTGAGCGCGCCGGCGCGGTCCTGTGCGACACCTACTCGAGGCAGCCCCTGACCTTGGTGCGGGGGGAGGGTGCCTGGGTCGTCAGCGATCACGGCGAACGGTTCCTGGACTGCGTCGGTGGAGTCGCCGTCAACGTCTTGGGGCATGGGCATCCTGGCCTGCTCGCAGCCCTGAGCACCCAGGCCAGAGTCTTGATCCACACCGGCAATCTCCACTTCACCGAGCCGCAGGTGCAGCTGGCGGAGCGGCTGGTGGCGGGGGCCTTTCCGAGCCGGGTCTTCTTCGCCAACAGCGGAGCGGAGGCCAACGAGGCGGCCATCAAGGTGGCCCGCAAGTGGGGTGGCCTGCGCAAGGGCGGCGCGCATCAGGTGGTGACCCTGACCGGTGCCTTCCACGGGCGCACGCTGGGCGCGCTCGCGGCTACCGGCTCGGCCCGCTACAGCCGCCACTTCGAGCCGCTGCCGACCGGATTCCGGCAGGTGCCGCGGGGCGATCTCAGCGCTCTCGAGGACGCCCTCGACGAGCAGGTCGCGGCGGTGCTGCTCGAGCCCATCCAGGGGGAGAGCGGCGTCTTCGCCATCCCCGATGCGGAGCTGGTGGCCATCCGCAGCCTCTGCGACCAGCACTCCTGCCTGCTCATGCTGGACGAGGTCCAGACCGGGATGGGGCGGACCGGCCGGCTTTGGGCGCACCAGTGGGCGGGCATCGTCCCCGACGTCATGACAGTTGCCAAGGGGCTCGCTGGCGGCGTCCCCATCGGGGCCGTCCTGGTGGGGCCGCAGGCCGACCTGTTGGAGCCGGGGGACCACGGGAGCACCTTCGGCGGCAACCCCCTGGCGTGCGCCGCGGGTCTGGCCGTCCTCGACGCCATCGAGCGCGAGGGGCTGATCCAGAACGCGCTCGAGGTCGGCCAGCGGCTGACGACGGGCATCCTGGGGTTGGGTGAGGCGGGGCTGCCGATCCTCGCGGTCAGGGGTCGCGGGTTGATGCTCGGGGTGGCGCTGCGGCTCCCCATCGCCCGGGCGGCGGCGGCGGCGGCGGTCGAATTCGGTCTGCTGGTCAACCCGGTGGGCCAGCGCACGCTGCGGCTGCTGCCGCCCCTGACCCTCACCCCGGCCGAGGCCGACCTGGCCGTCGCTCGGCTCGGCATGGCGCTCGCGGCCTGTGCCGGGCGCCCGGAAGGCGAGTCGGCCCCACCTCCGTGACCAGGGCCGGTGGCCAGCCCCACCGGTGCGATGATCGCTGCTGGAGGGGAAGCCGCCCTGCGCTCACCCAGGGGCCAGCGTGGGGCTCGGTCGGGCTTGCGCTCGGTGGGGCGGTTGTGGTAAATACTCACTCCACAACCGAATAGCAAAGGCTAAGACGAGGACGAGTAGGAAGATTCAGTCCCCTCCAGAGAGTGGCTGGTAGCTGGAAAGGCCGCAGGGGAACCCTTCCGAAAAAGACCTCCGAGCCGCGGGAAGAAACCGAGCCTGGCCTCGGAAGTAGACCCCGCCGGGAGTCCCGCCGTTATGGGGGCAGGGTGTGATAGCACCCGCGAGGTCGGTGCCGCGAGGCACCGACGAAAAGAGGTGGTACCGCGTGGCCGGAGCCCTGGGCTAGGCCTCGCCCTCTTGGCCGACTGGATCAGGTCGGCTGGAGCGGGCGTGGCCGGGTGGCCGGGAGGCAGTGATGGCGGTACGAATCACCGAGATCGGGAGGGTGCTCGTTCTCGACAGCACCCTGCGCGAGGGCGAGCAGTTCGCCCAAGCGCACTTCACGCAGCCGGATCGGGTCCGGCTGGCGCTGGCTCTGGACGCCTTTGGGGTCGATGAGCTGGAGCTTCCGTCGCCGGCGGTCTCGCCGGCGGTGGCGGCGGAAGTGGCGGAGATCAGCCAGCTCGGGCTGCGCGCCCAGGTGCGCTGCCACGTGCGCTGCCATCCCGCCGACATCGAGGCCGCGCTCGCGGTGGGGGCAAATGAGCTGAATCTGTTCATGGGCACCTCGCCCGCCCTGGTCAGCGACAGTCTGCACCAGCCGTGGCCGCAGCTGGCGCGCAGGATCCGCGACGCCGTCGAACTCGCCGTGTCCGGTGGGGGCCTGGTTCGCTTCAGTGCCGAGGATGCGTTCAGGACCTCGCGCCAGCGGCTGTTCGCCGCCTTCGACGAGGCGGTGGCGGCGGGGGCGCGACGGCTGGGTGTTCCAGACACGGTGGGCGTGGCCACCCCGGAGATGGTGGCCGCGACCGTGCGCGCGGTGCGGCGACGGTATCCCGGCATCGGCCAGGAATTCCACGGGCACAACGACACCGGCTGCGCGGTCGCCAACGCGATCGCCGCCTTGCAGGCGGGAGCCGAGTGCCTCGACGTGACCGTGCTCGGCATCGGGGAGCGGGTGGGGATCACATCGCTGGGCGCCTTGATGGCCCGCCTGTACACCCTGGCCCCGGAGCTGGTGGCGCGCTTCCACCTCGACCTCCTGCCGGACCTTGATGCCGCTGTCGCTCGGCTGTCGGGGATGGCCATCCCCTTCAATCAACCGCTGACCGCTGCCCACGCCTTCACCCATGTGGCCGGAGTTCACACCAATGCGGTGCTGCGGTCCCCTGCCACCTACGAGGCCATCGACCCCGCCGTGGTCGGGCGCAGTCGGGTGCTCTCGGTGGCTTCGCGGTTGGTGGGCCGCCACGCGGTGGCCGACTTCGGGGCAACCCTGATGGGCAGGGCGCTGGACGGCCAGGAGGTCGCGATTGCCACCCTTGCCCTCAAGGGGGCCGCTGAGGAGCGCCGCATGGACGAAGCCTCGGCGGCTGGAGTGGTGCGCGCGGCGCTGGCCGGCGGCGGCAGGGAATAGCCGTGGGAACTCTGGCGGAGGAGATCATCAGCGCCCGTCTGGACAGGCCGGTCCTGGCGGGGGACACCGTGGTCGTTCCGGTAGATGTGGTGATGAGCCACGACACCACCACGGCGCTGGTCGCCGAGGGGCTGGCCCAGCTGGGCCGCCCGGTGGCGCGGCCCGAACGAGGGGTGGTCGTCTTCGACCACATCACCCCGGCCGCCACCGTCGCGGCCGCCGCGCAGCAGCAGCTGGCGCGTGATTTCGTGGCGCAGCAGCGCATTCCCAACCTGCTCACTGACGGAATCTGCCATCAGGTGCTGCCCGAGCACGGCTTGGTACTCCCCGGGGATGTCGTTGTCGGCGCCGACAGCCACACCGTCACCTTGGGTGCCTTCGGGGCCTTCGCTACCGGGATGGGCTCCACGGACGTGGCGGTGGCGCATGCCACCGGCGAGTGCTGGTTGCGGGTCCCCAGCACGCTGGCGGTGCGTCTGGAGGGCCAGTTCGGACCGGGTGTCTTCGCCAAGGACCTGATTCTGGAGGTGGTGCGCCAGGTCGGAAGCGACGGGGCCCGTTACCAGGCCGTTGAGTACATCGGTGAGGGCGCCCGGGAGCTGCCCCTCGGAGACCGCATGACGCTCTCCAACATGGCGGTCGAGATGGGCGGCAAAGTGGGCCTCTTCGAGGCCGATGA
>JAKAWF010000485.1 GCA_021817025.1 bacterium | reverse complement strand
ACGGGACGGCTGGCGGTAGTCTTCGCCAATTCTAAAGGTGGGCTCTGACCGCACGGGCCGGCGCCCTTTCAGGTCGCAAATTGCACGGTTCGCTGCCGGCGGCCGGACCGCTCGGATCGTTCCGGCTCCGGGTGGCTTGAGCATGCAGGTGGCATGGTCGCCTTCGCCCGACCGCGATGGCGGACACTTCCACGAGTCGCTGTCGGTGCGGAGGTCGGGCCCACCGAAGGAGACCCCCAAGGTCACCGGCGGTGGCAACCGGAGTTCGAGGCTTGGCGGTGGTGCCCGCAAGAGCACCCCGGGCGTTTGCCGGTGAGCCCCCTGCCCAACCGGTCAGAACCGGACGCGTCGATAGAGCGCGAGGAGCGCCTGGGGGAGGCGCTCGCGCTCTCTGACCAGCGCCCAGGCCGCGGGCCCACACATGCGGTCCAGGTACCTGGGCGCGGTGATGTCGATGGTCAGGCAGTATGGCTTGATCCCTTGCGCCCGGAGCTCGTAGAAGGCCCGGCGGGTGTCCTCGATCGCGTATTGGCCCCCGTATCCCGACACGTCGTAGGGGATGCCGTCACTGATCAGCAGGACTGTCCGGTGGCGGCACTCGGACTGGGCCATGGTCTCGGCCATGTGGCGCAGGCTGGGGGCGATCCGGGTATAGCCAAGGGCGCGCAGGGAGCGGATCCGGTGGCGGATGGGCAAACCCCAGCGCTCCTCGAAGGCCTTGATCCAGACCACTTGGCAGTCGTCCTTTGAGCGCCCGCGGAAACCGGTCAGGCAGAACTCATCGCCAACCGCATCGAGAGCTTCTCCCAGCAGTTCCAGGGCCGACTTCTCCAGACCCAGGGTCCAACCGCCGGTCGACTCGCTGAGGTCGGCCACGACCGCCACCGCGTGCCCGCCCCTCGAGTGTTCCCGGTCGCAGTAGACTCGCTCGCCCGCCCCCAGCTGCCCTTGCGCAGCGCTGTCCACGACCGCGTCAATGTCGATCTCCTCCCCGTCGAGTCCACGGCGCCACGCCGGGGCACGATCGGAATGGCTCTCGAACAGGCGGCGCACACGCCGGCGATCCGATGGTGCGCTCAGTGCGCTCGGGTCTGGCCGGTCGGCTGGCGCCGCGAGGTCATACACGGAGCACCATCGCGGCCGATAGGCGCTAACCTCGCAATCCCACTCGGCATGCAGGCAGGGAGGGGGATGCCCGGCGGCCGGGTCAGCGGTGGGCGCGGCTCCGGCTGACTCGACCGTGAGGGCCTCTTGGGTCATCGGGGGCGGGGCGATCACCAGAACTCGGGGGATGCTGCTATCCGCACTGCCGATGGCGATCACGGAGGAGTCGCGGTCCAACATGGGCTGGGGGCCGGCTAGGCTCTGACTGCCGCCCAGGCTCGGATTGGGTACCACCTCGCTCTCCTCCAGGGGGAGGGCATGGTGCTTGGGGAGAAGCGACGGTGGTTGGAAGGTCGGAAGTGGGGGAGGGCCCACGGGCTGGCGCAGCCACCCTCGGAGCGCGCCACTGATCGGTCCCGGCTCGACCCGCGGGGCCCTGTCCCCATCGTCTTGCCAGTTGTGGTCCGGTGCCAGCAGGGACCTCAAGAGGACGTAGCCCGGGTCCGTAGTCCCTCCGGAGCGGCTGGCCCCTTCCCACCACTCGTCCTCCAATGCCTTGGCTGCCGGGATCAAGCCCGGCAGGCGGAGCAGGAGCGCGCTGGTGACGAGCAGGTTCTGGATCACCAATGCCCAGCCGCTGGGCTCCTCTGCCCCGACCGGCCGCTGGGCCATGCTTGCCGCCTGCAGGCTCAGGAGCAGGCGAGTCAGTTTCCCTTCCGTGGCTTCTGGGATTTGAACAAACCGGCCGCGCCAGCCCAAGGATGGTCCGAAGGCCAGGTCCACCTCAAAGCCAACCAGGCTGGTGGTGGCCACGGCCAGCGAGCGCAGATGCTCGTTCATGCTCCGAAGTGGGCCCCGATCACCTGCAGGATGGCGTCGCTCAGGTCGGGATCGTCGGTTATCGGAGCCGCGATCGCCGCTCGGCAGGCTGCGCTCGGGGCGATTCCGGCGAGCACCAGCTCGGCCGCAGATATCAGGGTCCTGGTGCTCGCGCCCTCCTCGAGCCCCTCTGGGACCATGGCCCGCACCGCGCCGCCAATCTGGACCAGTGCCTCGGCAATCTCGTCCGCCACTCCGGTCTCACCGCGCAGGATCTCGACCTCAAGAGCCGGAGGCGGATAGCCGAGTTCGATGGCCACAAAGCGCTGGCGGGTGCTCTGCTTGAGATCCTTGGCGGCGCTCTGGTAGCCCGGGTTGAAGGAGATCACCAGCATGAACTCCGGCGGCGCTTCCAGCGCGGTGCCCAGCCGGTCGATTGGCAGCACCCTGCGATCGTCCGCAAGTGGGTGTATCACCACGACGACATCCTTGCGCGCCTCCACGATCTCGTCCAGGTAGACGAGCGCTCCCCGTCTCACCGCTTGGGTCAGCGGGCCGTCAAGCCATTGGGTCTGGCCGTCCCTGAGGAGGTAGCGTCCGACCAGGTCATTGCCGGTCAGGTCGTCGTGGCAAGCCACGGTGACGAGGTCCCGGCCCAAGCGCCAGGCCATGTGGCGCACTAGCCTGGTCTTGCCACAACCCGTGGGGCCCTTCAGCAGCACCGGCAGCCCCCGAGCATGGGCTGCCTCGAAGACCTCGACCTCGTGGGACTGGGGCAGGTAGAAAGGGCCGTCGCTCCCCTTCATGCGTTCGCTGGCTGGCTCCAGCGGGCGCACTGCCGAACCTTGCTGCGAGCTGCCACGGCTGTTACGCCTCCGTGCTCACCTCTGCTCAAACTCAGAAGCCATCAGCACCGAGTGCACACAAGACGGGCCTCATCGCCTACCCGGAGCATAGCCGACGGCGCCAGCTCGGTCAAAGCCGGCCCCAGGGACGTCCGGTGGACCCGGCGGAGCCGGAGAAGCCGCTCAGTAGCGGCTACGGTCATTCCGGCGGGCAGATCACCAAGCAGCCGTTGTGGCCGCCGAACCCGAAGGAGTTGGAGAGAACCGGGCCCGGGGCCCAGTCCCT
>JAKAWF010000484.1 GCA_021817025.1 bacterium | reverse complement strand
CACCTCATCGAGACGACCGCCTGAGGCCAACCCCACAGCGGCGGCGGCCAGGGCGTTGAGCACGTTGTGCCGACCAACCAACTGCGTCCGGACCGGCAGCTCCTGGCCTCTGAAGAGCAGGCGAAAACCGGTGCCAGCTCTAAGCTCTTGGATCTGGACAGCCCGCAGATCCCCGGCCTCGATGCCGAACTCCAACCGGAGACCAGGCCATCTCCGCCGGAAACGATCCAACTCTGGGTCCTCGGCAGCGGTGACCAACACCCCACGGTCGGTGGCGACGCCACCGCCCAGCAGGGCCAGCATCTCACCCTTGGCCGCCGCGTAGGCCTCAAACGAGCCATGGAAATCCAGGTGTTCGGGCGTCAGGTTGGTCACTACGGCCACCCGGAATGAGCAATCGTCGACCCGGTGCTGGACCAGAGCATGCGAGGTCACCTCGACGACTCCGGTCTTCACACCCTGCAGCAGTTGCTCAGCCAGGAATCGGTGCAAGATCGGTGCCTCAGGAGTCGTCATGTCGGTCTGGTTCGGAACCGAAGTTCCGTCTCCGCTCACGAAGGCAACCGTGCTGACCGCGCAGGTCTTCAGGCCAAGCCCTTGTAGCACGGCGACGGTCAGGTGGGTGGTGGTGGTCTTGCCATCGGTCCCGGTCACGCCCACCAATCGCATCCGCCGCCCGGGATCGCCGAAGAGGCGTGCGGACATCGCGCTGAGAGCGCGGCGGCCGTCGGGCACGACCACCAGCGGTGCCGGCCGATCCGCTGGGGGCTCGACCACCACCAGCGCCGCCGCGCCCGCACGTGCTGCCTCCGCCAAGTGGTGATGCCCATCATGCTCGGCGCCGCGGACGGCCACGAAGAGGTCCCCAGGATGGACATCCCGCGAATCCCATGCCAGGCCGGTGAGCGAGGGGCCGGCTGCGGGGCAGTGCCCGCCAAGCTCCGCCACCGACCTCGCAAGCCGGTCCCAGGGCTGGGGTTCGAGCGTGTCGACACGGCCAGCGGTCATCATCGGTCACCTCCACCCATCGACACTCGGATGGCTGCATGAACCTTCGATGAACGCGGCCGGCCAGCCAACCTTGAACTGCGCCATTTGGGTGCCCAGTCCCAGCCCGGGACTTCCCGGCTGGGGGTCGGTCGACGGCTGCAACCGCAGATGGAGGGGACCGGGGCCCCCCAGAGGCTGCCCAAGCTCGGTGGGCTGGGAACAGGGCTGGGCCTAGAGCAGGGCTCTGGACGAAGAGGTGGACCCGGTGGTGCTCCAGGTCGACCGCGTCGACCTGCCCACCCGCTCCGCCGGGACGGGGATCGGGTCCCGGCTGGGCGGCGCCACGGTCACCACGCCCCGCCTGATCGGACGAAGCCAGCTGCCCGAAGGAGCGGCTCGGACTTTGCGGATCAACTACCTCGACTCCCCCACGGTCACCTGGGTCGCGCTCTGGTTGATGGTGGCAGCTCGGACTCCGGGCCCATGGCCGGCGGCGCGGCCCGGGCTCACGCCAAGGCCGCCCCGTAGACCCCACCACGGTGGCGGAACAGGTGCCCAGGGCGCGTTCTCGGTGCCGCCCGAGGAAGGTGCCCTCGATCCCATGGCCAGGCCCCTGATCTACCCGGCGTCGAGCCGGCCTCCTCCAACCACGCCTGCCCAGCCGTCATGGTCAACAGGCCCCAGGACCATGGCATCGCCAGTGGAAAGCTGCTGCAGGCCTTCCACATCCCCGCTTCTCCATCGCTACCCGCGTGGTCGGTGACGCCTACCCCTCTCCGAGATTCTCGCCCGGCGCCAGAACACGTCCACAGCCGCATCTGGTTGGGTACCGGCCGCCCCTCAGACTCCAAGCTGAGCGGGCTGGCAAACTGCCGGGGAGCCCACCTCTGCCCGAACGCGGATGATGCCCGCCACGGCCAGGGAGCGGACATCCCGTCCCCTGGCGACCATGTGGCGATGGTCGCCCGGCGCGGTCGCCCTGACGGCCACCGCCGACATGGGCCAGTTCATCATGACCAGCCCCGCTCTGATGCCCGGATCCCCGGAGCGAGGTGGGCGGCCCGCATCTGGTGCTGGCCATGTTCGGCGTGTCGGCGGGCTTGGGGATAGGGACTGCCATCGGGAACCAGCGACCACCTCCTGGCAGCAGTCACGCGAGGTCTGGCCGTCCTGCTCGTGGTCGTAAGCCTGTTCCCAGTCGCGGTCACGCCGCAGCCCAGGTCGGGGACCTGCGCCCGGCCTCAGGGGCGCTGGGCCTGACCTGGCACACCGCTGCCGTCCGGCAGACCCTGGCGGCCCCGGTGGCGGCCGCTCAGTCTGGAGCGGGCACGGACGAGGGCAGCCCAAAGAGCCCGACCCGAGCCCGACCCGGGTGGGGGCTCCCGGCACCGCAGGTTCGGGAGCCCCTCAGCGCTGCTCCCGGAGGAAGGCGGGGATGTCGAGGTCGTCGTAGGTGTCGGACTCCTCCCGCGACGAACGCCTGAGGCCATCCGGAAGCGGCTCCTGCAGCTCCTGGGGCCGGCTCGCCCGGTACTTCTCCGCCAGCGCCTGGTTGACGGCTGGCATGCTGCTGAAGCCGGTGGCGATCACCGTGATCTTGACGTCGCCGCCCATGCGGTCGTCGAGCACCGCCCCGAAGATGATGTTGGCGTTGGGATCGGCGTTCTGGCGAATCATGTCGCAGGCCTCGGTCACCTCGTGGAGGGTCAGATCCGGGCTGGCGGTGATGTTGAGCAGGATCCCCTTGGCGCCGGCGATCGAGGTCTCCAACAGCTGGCTGGAGACGGCGTCCCGGGCGGCGTCCTGGGCCCGGTTGTCCCCGCTGCCGTAGCCGATCCCCATCAGGGCCGCGCCCTGCCCGGACATGATCGCCTTGACGTCGGCGAAGTCCAGGTTGATGAGGCCGGGGTAGACGATGAGGTCGGAGATCCCCTGCACGCCCTGGCGGAGCACGTCGTCGGCCTTGCGAAAGGCGTCCACCATGGTGGTGCGCTTGTCGGTCACCGCGATCAGGCGGTCGTTGGGGATAGTGATCAGGGTGTCGACCCGGCCGGAGAGCGCCTC
>JAKAWF010000483.1 GCA_021817025.1 bacterium | reverse complement strand
ATCATCTTGATCACCTGCCCCACCCCGCGCTCTCCGGCCGCCGCCAGCCCGTAAAGGTAAGGCCTGCCCACAAGGCAGAGGTCGGCCCCAAGTCCCAGCGCGATCGCCACGTCTGCGCCGCTGCGGATCCCCGAGTCCACCAAGAGGGCGACCTGCTGCCCTACCTCCCGACGCGCTGCCGCCAGCAGGTCCAGCGGGTGGGCGGTCCGGTCAAGCTGCCTGCCTCCGTGGTTGGAGAGGTAAACCCCATCGCAGCCCTCAGCCACCGCCCGAGCGACATCCGAGGGTCCGAGGGGGCCCTTGAGCAGCAGTGCGCCATGCCATCTCTGGCGCAGCTGGTGCAGGTGCTCCCAGGCCAGGGAGGCCTCGAAGCTCCTCGTGATCTGCGCGATCCCGCCGGAGGAGGGGGCGGAGGGTGCCTCAAAGTTGGCGAAGCCCAGCTCCGGGCCGCTGAGAAGGCCCCGCGAGTACCCGGCCCGGAGGGCGATCCCCAGGAGGGCGCGCCAGCTTGCCGAGGGGGGAATGGTGAGGCCGTTGCGCAGGTCGCGCAGCCGCTGCCCGGCCACTTGAGTGTCCACCGAGAGCAGTAGCGCCCGGCAGCCCGCACGCTCCGCCTCGCCCACCAGCTGCTCGGTGACCGCCCAGTCGGAGGAGGCGTACAGCTGGAACCAGAGCGGTCCGGGGGCAGCGGCGGCGATTTCACCGAGTGCGGTGTTGGCCATGGTGGCAGCGGCGTAGGGCACCCCCAGGCGGCCCGCCGCCCGGGCGACCGCGATTTCGCCTTCCCTGTGGATGAGCCTGGTGTAGCCGGTGGGCGCCAGCCCAACCGGCAGGGGCAGCCTGTCGCCGAAGAGGGTGAGGCTGAGATCGGGGGTCGAGGAGCCTGTGAGCGCCCGGGGGTGGAAGCGGCAGCCATCGTAGCGGGCGAGGTTGGCCCGTACGGTACGCTCCTGTTCCGCGCCGCCCTCCAGGTAGTCGAAGATCGCCCTGGGCAGGCGGCGCCCGGCGGCTCGGCGCAGGTCGACGAGCGAGTGGATGTCTGGCAATCCCTCGCCGAATCGATCCTGCCGCCTGCCTCGGCCGCCCAGCAGGCGACCGAGCTGTTTGGGGTTCATCCCACCCCCGAGCCGCCGTCCCCCGGGGAGCGATCGCCCTGAGGGCGGCGGCTCCTGCTCAGGGTTGGCTTGCCGACGTCGATGGGGCCGGACCCTCGACCATGGTCGACCGCTGGGATGCGTAGTAGAGCCCGCCGGCTACGACAAGCCCCACGATCCAGGCGATGTCTCCCCCACCCAGTGCCTTGGCGACCGGGCCCTCGAAGAAGGTGGAGTTCATGAACGGCAGCTCCACCACCACCGTGATGGCGTAGATGGCGAGTGCGGTCCAGTTCACCCTTCCGTAGGGGCCGTCGACCTTGAAGATCCCCTCGATGTCGTACCTGCCGCGGCGGACCAGGTAGTAGTCGGTGAGGTTGATGGCCGTCCAGGGGATGAGGAAGTAGAGCAGGAAGAGGACGAAGTTGGTGAGGTTGGTGAGGAAGTTCGAGCTGGCTGCGATAGCGATCACGGTGGCCAGGGCCGCCACCACCGTGGTGGCGATGATCCGGCCGCGCGGTCCGGCGGCCAGCTTTCCCGAAGGGGAGAGGCTGGTGAAGGCGGTGAGGAAGGCTCCGTACAGATTCTCCAGGTTGGCCGCGAAGACCCCGAGGAGGATGATCAGCAAGAAGAGCCACTTCACCTGGGGGAAAAGTCCCGCCAGGTAGTCCGGGGCGTTGCTCGATATCTGGCTCTCCGCCACCACGGCCGCGACCGCTCCCACGATCATGATGAAACAGGCACCGACCGCCGAACCCAGGTAGGTGTACCAGAAGGTGCGCACGGAGGGGGTGGATCGGGGCAGGTAGCGCGAGTAGTCCGAGACGTAAGGCGCCCATGTGATCTGCCAGGCGGCGAAGATCGAGGTCACCAGCAGGACTGTCCCCAGGGTGATGGTGGCCTTTGGAGGATGCGCCGGCATCATCCCCGCCAGTTTGACCAGAAGTACCAGGAAGATCACAAAGGAGAGCACCGAGACCACCCGGTCATAGGCGTGGAAGAGGTCGTAACCCACCCAGGTGAGGAGCAAGACTGCGGCGTCCGCGATCACGATCCCTAGGGGTGTGGAGATATGGAAAAGGCTCCCGATCGCCTGGCCCCCCAGGATTCCTGAGCTGACGAAGAAGCCCACGTACATCAGGAGTACCACCAGCACCGGCAGAGTGGCCCCGAACATCCCGAACTGAGCCCGGCTCTGGATCATCTGGGGAACCCCCATCTTGGGTCCCTGGATGGAGTGGTAGGCCATGAACAGACCGCCCAGAAGGTTCCCCACCAGGATGGTGATGATCGCCCACTCCAGGTTGAGACCCAGGACCACCGCCAGCGCCCCCGTGGCCACGGCGGTGATCTGCACGTTGCTGGCGAACCACAGGGTGAACAGGGTGTTGGGCTGACCGTGACGCTCCCCCTCGGGGATGAAGTCGATGGAGCGCTGCTCCAGGCTGATTCCCCCCTGCCGCGGGTTGTCGCCCATGTGTCTGTCCTCCCTACCGGCCACCTCGGGGCCGGTCCCGGCGGACCCGCCCCCTCTCATGGCTAGGAACTGTAGCCGCATCGGTGTTCACCGTCAAGAGCAAAAAGTCAAAAATCATTGGCGTGTGCCTCGAGACCTGGTGGGATAGGATGCTGCTGTGATCGAGGAGCCCGCTGACGCGCTCTCACGGCTCGCACAGCGAACCTTGCGCTGGCCACTTGGTCATTGGTACTGGGGCGACGCCATCTGCGTGGACGGCCTGCTCACCGCAGGTCCCGCGATCCCCGCGGCCCGACTGCGGGTGGGGGAGCTGTTGCGGGGCTGGCTGGATCGTGTGCCGCCCGGTTATCACGACGCCCTTGGTCCCGGGGCGGCCATTGCCGCGATGGTGGGGGATGGCGAGCTGCCGGCTTCGGCGGCCGGCCGGTTCCTGCGGGCGGTGGAGGGGCTGCCGCTGCTATTCGTCGATGTCCCTGCCCTGGAGCCCCA
>JAKAWF010000482.1 GCA_021817025.1 bacterium | reverse complement strand
CTGAGCGCCCTCGCGCTCACCACCCTGCGGGCAGCGTAAGGCCCGCAGGCCGACGGGCACCGAGCAGACGGAGGGCCAGATGGCTCAGGGCGCAAGAGGCGCCGTGCTCCCCTTGTCGTGGCGGAAATGCGACGACGGTCACTGGTGCAGCTTCTTCGACCTCAACCTGGACGGTGATTCGCTCGCCACGGGCGGCGTCTACGTCATCTGGGCGGAGGACGCCGACGGCAATCGCAAGGAGGCCGTCTACGTCGGGCAGGGCAAGCCCCTCGCCGACTGCCTTGCCCGCCATCGCAAAGAAAACACGATCACCCGCCACCAACGTTCCGGGTGCACCTTGCGCGTCACCTGGGCCGATGTCAAGAAGCCGCAGCGCGGAGGCGTGGAGCACTTCCTCGCACAGGCGCTCCGGCCGCTCGAGGGGGATCGGTGGTCGGACGACGACCCGGTACAGGTAAACCTGCCATGGTAGGAAAGCGACGCCACCGGAGCTGGCGAGCCCGCCGGAGCACCGGCAGCCAGCCAGCGCCTGACGCACTCGAGAAACGCTCGCGAGGACACGCGACCCCGCATCTGTGGTCACACACTATTTGTTTGGCCCAGCGCGGAATTGGACTATCAGGCATGTGCCCTTGCTAGGTAACCAAGTAGCCTACCAACTTCGGCACAACGGTCTAATCGCGTGCCCCTTTGATTGGGAGCAGAAGCCCGTCATCTGCTGGCTCCGTCTCTTCCACGATCCGGCTAGAGAACCCGAGTGGGTGGCTGTTGTTACGGAAGTACCCGGCAACCCGGGAGGGTCGATCTCCAACCGGCACTCGACCGTCCAAGCGGCACTGGTCAACCAGTTCGGAGTAGACCTCGGCTCGATTGCCCTTTTCCACGCCTGGCCGAGAGGTCTTTTCGGAGACAAGGTCTTATGGTCGAAAGTCGACCGGGACGGCCGCGCCAGAGATGGCAATGCCAGCCGCGCCGACGTCGAGCGGCTTGTGCGGCAGAGCCTTCCTGATCTGCCGGAGCACCAAGAGCTGTACCGGCGAGTCCTCGACCTCGGTGGAGGTACGTGGGACGAAGAGTTCCGGCGCGTCTTCGAGGCACTCCCGGTGACAAAGCTGCCGCCCCCGCACAACCCAGCCCGCTGCGCCCACCACGCGCGCTTCGACCAGATCCTTGCCGGGCTCCCTGAGAGTGACGACTGGCTGGAAAGGGACCTGGAGGCTGGCCGGATTTTCCTGGAATCGCTCACGCCAGAGGATCTGGCCCGGTGCCGTTACCACCGCGACGACTGGCGTGCCGTCGCGAACGAGAGCGTCCGGATCCTGGAAGCGTGCGGTGACCGGGCCGACACCGATGACTACCTGAAGGCCGCTCAGCTCTCGGCGCTGGGCGAAACTGAACAACTGTACCTTGAGTCGCTTTTCAGGGACCCTGTCTGCATCGGTGGCGGGAGCTACACGAATGGCCAGCACCGAGGCTGTGCCCTGCGCTTCTCGGGTGCGGAGCGGGCTGCCATCCACACCAGCGACGAGTCCCTCGGTGTTCTCTGCACCGACTGGACTTACCAGGGGGGTGGCTGATGACTCGTGGTGTCGTAGAAAGGCGACCTGCCGGGGTCCCCTTTACTCGTTGAGGAGTAGCTCCCGGAGTAGCGACACGGTCTGCACGAGTCCCTGGCGCTCCAAGATGTTGAGCAGCTCGGGGAGCGTCTTTGGGTGGCGCACAAGCTGTTGCCGCTGCTCGTGGACCACTGTCACGACGGCACCGCTCCGGAGCTCGACAAGGTCCCGCACGAAGGTGTCCGGGTGCTGGGCCTCGACGTCGTAGGGGCTCAACGCGTGAGCAGGGAAGTGCTTCAGGTTCGTGGTGACGATCGTCTGCGCCCCGCCGCGAATGGCAGCAGCGAGGACGTGCCTGTCGCCGGGGTCGGGGAGCTGAAGTGCCTCGACCAGGTTTTCGTAGCCCGTCACCAGGCAGTCGGGCACCGCCTTACACATCAGGTCGCGAGTGCGGCCGAGCTGCTCGTCCGTTAGGTCCGGCCGGTTCTCCTTGATCGAGCCGAAAGCCTCGTCGAGGATCTGGTCAGTCCATCGCGCCTGGAAAAGCCTCTTTTGCGCCAAACGGATCAGGAGGTCACGGAGGGGGGCCGGGTACAGGACGCAAGCGTCGTAAATCACCGTGAACGGCACCCCGCCGAGACCTCTCAGCCTTCGTAGCCCATGCCCAGCTCGTCTGCTTGCCGGGTCAGTTCATCGGCGGCGGCTCGGCTCTCCACGTCCGACCGCTCCCGGTAGCCAAGGAGGTCCGCCACGGGGAGACGGCGGCGGTTGCCCACGCGCCTGTACTTGATGAGGTGCTGGTCCAACAGGTTGATCAAGTAGGGCCGAGACACCCCCAGGATGTCGGCAGCCTGTTGGGTCGTGAGCTCGGCGCTCAGCGGGACAAGGCTCACGGCATTTCCCCTGGCTAGCTCGGTCAGCATGTCGGCAAGCAATTGGGCTGCTGCGGCTGGGAGCACGGCCTCACGCTGTTCGTTGCCCTCCTCTATGAGCAGACGGACCAACTCCGGCCCAGCTAGCCGAGCCTCAAGCGCTGTCCGCAGTGCACGAGCAGCCTGGGCAGCTACGTCTATGTCCTCCTCGTCGAGGAGGACTGGCCCCGTGTACCTCCTCAGGGTTGTGGTCACAGCTGGCTCACCCTCCAAAACGTTGTGCTACGACATGCTGTGGCTCCCAGGGTACAGAGGGTCGGCAGTTATTCGCAACATCTGCACCACTCGCAGTATCCGCAAGTGACCGGACCATCATCCAAGTGGTACGGGCCAACCGTCTGCCTGGGCGCACCGGCACTGCATCGAGGGCTACGCTCCTACGCTGGGATTGGCCGGCGAACGCGAGCACCAGAGCTTGCGCGTGCCCATGGCTGCTGCAATGCCCGCGCGAGGGCCTCGTACTCGCGACTTCATGGCCATAGCAACACCGACTGGCCCGAGCCAGCGGCCCTGTCTGCCGCGACGGCTTGGATCGCAACGGAGCTAGCCTCAGCCACCAGTACGTCTGCCGCCG
>JAKAWF010000481.1 GCA_021817025.1 bacterium | reverse complement strand
GGAGCGCGTGAGTTCCACCCCCAAGTGGTTGCGGGTCGCCCGGGCGATCGCCAGGTGGAACCTGGTGTCCAAAAGCCTCACCCGCTCCCGATCTCCGGCGGCCGCCCGCTGGCGTTCCAAGATCTCGCCCAGCTCCTCCAGGTCCTGTTCGGTGGCGTACATGCCGGCCAGCTGGGCCACCCTGGGCTCCAGCAGCCGCCGCGCCTCAAGCACCTGGGCCACCTCCCCGATGCGGAGCTCAGAACGCTGCTCCAGCACTCCCAGCGGGATCTTCTCCGAAACCACTGTGAGAGCCCCTTCGCGGAGGGCCACAACCCCGGCCTCGCGCAGCACGCGGAGAGCCTCCCTCAAGGTGGGCCGCGAGATCTCCATGGCGGTCGCGAGGGCCCGTTCGGAGGGAAGGCGGTCCCCGACTCCGAAGTCCCCCGCCCGGATGGCCTCGGCGATCTGGGAGACCGCCTCCTCGAAACTGCGCCGGGTCCGCACCGGCCCGATGGCCATGGCTCTCATGCTCATGAGGGTACCCGGTCGGGGCGTAAAATGTGACCGATCTGGTAAGTAAAGCTACCAATATCTGGTCTGCTAGCATGCCAGCATGAGCACCACCCACCTCCCCGCCACCACCGGGCAGCAGCTGCGGCGCCGCTCCTGGGCCGAGCCCTGGAAGATCAAGATGGTCGAGCCGCTGACCATCACCACGCCGGAGCACCGGCGGACGGCCCTGGAGGAGGCGGGCTACAACACCTTCCTGCTGCGCTCCGAGGACGTCTACATCGACCTCCTCACCGACTCCGGCACCAACGCCATGAGCGACCGGCAGTGGGCCGCCCTGATGCTGGGGGACGAGGCGTACGCCGGCTCACGCAACTTCTACGAGTTCGAGGACGCCATCCGTGAGACCTACGGGTTTACTCACGTCGTCCCAACCCACCAGGGGCGGGGAGCCGAGCACCTGCTCAGCCAGTGCGCCATCCGCCCGGGCCAGTTCGTGCCCGGGAATATGTACTTCACCACGACGCGGGACCACGAGGAGCGCGCCGGGGGGATCTTCGTGGACGTGATCATCGACGAGGCTCACGATCCGGAGAGCCTCCACCCCTTCAAAGGCAACGTGGATCTCCAAAAACTGGCGGAGGTGATCGGCCGCCGAGGGGGATCCGAGGTAGCCTTCCTCAGCTTGGCCGCCACCGTGAACATGGCCGGCGGGCAGCCGGTGTCCATTACCAATTTGCGGGAGGTCCGCGATCTCTGCCAGCGGCACGGGGTGCCGATCTATCTGGACGCCACCCGGCTGGTGGAGAACGCCCTCTTCATCCAGGAGCGGGAGCCGGGCTACGCGGACCGCACCATCGCGTCGATAGTGCGCGAGTTCTGCTCCCTGGTGGACGGCGCCTGGATGTCGGCCAAGAAGGATGCCCTGGTCAACATCGGTGGCTGGCTGGCGGTGAACGACGAGCAGCTCTTCGAGGAGATTCGCAATCTGGTGATCGTCTTCGAGGGCCTGCACACCTACGGTGGCCTGGCCGGTCGCGATATGGCCGCGGTCGCCGTCGGCGTCCGGGAGTCGGTCCAGGAGGAGCACATCCGGGCCAGGGTCGGCCAGGTCCGCTACCTGGGGGAACTGCTGGACGGAGCCGGCGTCCCCCTTGTCCACCCGGTGGGCGGCCACGGCATCTTCCTCGACGCCAAACGGTTCTACCCTCACCTTCCCCAGGACGCGTTCCCCGCCCAGACCCTGGCGGCGGAGCTCTACCTCGACTCCGGGATCCGCAGCATGGAGCGCGGCATCGTGTCCGCGGGGCGGGACCCCAAGACCGGCGACCACCGCCGGCCCAGGCTGGAACTGACCCGGCTGACCATCCCCCGCCGGGTGTACACCCAGGCCCACATGGACGTGGTTGCGGAGGCGGTGGAGGCCGTCTACGCTGCGGCCGGCTCGGCGCGCGGCCTTCGGATGACCCACGAGCCGAGGTATCTGCGCTTCTTCCAGGCCCGCTTCGAGCCGCTGGAGGCGTAGCCGGGGCGTCCGCTCAGCGGCCCAGTTGTTCCCGCAGCGCGTCCATCTCGAAGTAGATCCGCGCCGCCGAGATCCGGTCGCCGGCGATGTCGTAGACGACGCAGAGGGGCACACTCACGCTCTTCATGGTGGCGGGGATGCCCGCAAACTCGCCGACGTGTCGTCCTTCGAAATCTCCCTCGAAGACTGCCTGCGTCTCGCCGACCACGAGGCTTCGGCCACGGGCGGTGGCCTGGAACGCTTGGTGGTAGAAGTGGTCAAGGAGAGCGGCGACCTCCGCCCTTCCCCGCGCCACCCGGCCCGAACCCATCACGGTGTACACCACGTCCTCGGCGAGGGCGTCCAGCCCGTGCTCCCCGAGGTATGCCTCCACCACTCTGCGGGTACCCTCTGCGAACATTCCCCCCTCCCCGAGAACCAGCGGTCCTCCAGTCGCGGCGATCATACGCGCAATTCCGATCGCCGGTGGCTGCCAGGACCATCCGGAGAAGCCCTCCAGCCCTCGGGACACCGGGGCGATCACCCCACTGCCTGCGGCCATTGGGAGGTGTTGCGGGTCGGACCCATGGTCCCAGGTAATCCAGGAGAAGTCGCCAATTGGCCGGCTGAGCAACCGACCGACCGACCCGATCCCGGGCGGTCGCGGAGGTTCCCGGTTGCTGGCCAGAGGTCCCAAGGCGTACCGTCACGCGTGGCTATGCCTGTTCTTTCGCCGTCTACCCATCCGGGCGGACCCGGCGGCACACCGCTCGGCGGTCGGCCGTCGCCCCAGACCGAGTGACCACCTCGGCGGGCGGGACCCGGGGGGCGGGGCGACGGCTGCTTCAGGGATATCGGAACAAGCCGGGAGGGGGGCGGCCCAGCGCTGCCGGGCCGAGGCCGGCGCCCGGCCGGGCACCCCGCGGGTGGTGGTCGTGAATTCGAGCGTTGCCTATAATCCCCAGCGGATGGACGACAAGGCGATGGTCGACCTGCTGGAGCGGGTTGGCAACCTCTTTACGTCCAGCCTCGACGTCAAGGTGAACATCGACTTCACCCTGAGATCCCTCGCCCAACT
>JAKAWF010000480.1 GCA_021817025.1 bacterium | reverse complement strand
ACCACCGGCTCCTCCCCGCGAGCCCGCAGCTCGGCCGTACCGCCGACACCCAGCAGTAGCATGGTTCTCTCCTTCTCGTCCCGGAGCGTCCGGATCACCAGAGTGCCACCCCCTCCTCATCGCGGGCCGCCAGCCCCGTAAAGGTAAGGCCCGCCCACCAGGAAGAGGTCGGCGCCGAGGGGAGCGCCATGACGGCGTCGGCTCCGGCGCGGATCCCCGAGTCCACAAGGAGCGGCCCTTTCCAGCCCTCCCCCAGGCGGCACAGCTGCTCGATCGCTCCGAGAAGAGCGCGGTCCCGAACCTCCGGTGGACCCCGGCGGTCCCCCGGGCAGATGGCGCGGCGGCACGGGGATAGTTCGCGAAGTCCGGCCGAGGGCCGCTCAGCAGCTCTCTCCGGTTCCGGGCACCCATGCCCCACTGTCGACGGCCGAGATGCCTGGACCTCAGGCTATGGGAATCACCTTCGACCTGGGCATCCACCCAGCGTCCACGTCAGCCTTGGCAGCCTCCAGGCGGCGCACCGCTTCGACCAGCTCCTCCTCGCCCAGCACGTAGGGCAGGCGCAGGTAGCGCTCCAAGGTCCCATTGGGCCCGAAGCGGGGCCCGGCGGCTAGGCGAAGTCGGTGACCCTCGGCAGCCTGAGCCACAGCGGTGCTCACGGGCGCGCCCAAGTCGACCCACAGTGACAGCCCGCCGGCCGGTACCCCGAAGCGCCAGTCGCGAAGGTGCTCTCTCACTTCTCTCATCATGGTGTTCCGGCCGCTGGTCAGAGCTGCGCGGCGTCGCGTCAAGATCCCGTGTCCGTTGTCGAGGAGCCATGCAGCCATCAGTTGCTCGAAGACCGGACTGGCGATGTCCAGCGTCCCGCGCACCGCTTGGAACCGGGACAAGAGACTGGAGGTGGCTCGAATCCAGCCGATCCGCAGCCCGGCCCAGTAGGCCTTGCTCATTGAGCCGACCGAGATCACCTGTCCGCCAGCGTCGTAACAGCCGAACGGGCGAGGGACATCGACAGCGTCCAGTGCGAGTTCAGCGAAGGTCTCATCTATCACGAGGTGGGTTCCAGAGGCGACAGCTGCCTGGGTGATCGCAAGCCGGCAGTCACCGGGCATCAGGTGGCCGGTCGGATTGTGAAAGTCGGGAATCAGGTAGGCCAGCCGTGGCAGGCTTTGGCGCAGAGCCGAGGTCACCAGGTCGAGGTTCCACCCGGTGGTGGACATGCCCACCGTCACCACCCGAGCCCGGGCTTGGGCCAGGACATCCAGGGCACTTGGGTAGGTCGGGCACTCGACCAGTACAGGCTCAAGGGGGCTGACCAGGGCCCGGACCACCAAGTCGAGGGCCTGTTGGGCCCCATTGGTGACCAGGATCTGGTCGGCGGAGGTGGGGAGACCTCGCGACTCGTAGCGACGGGCGATAGCCTCTCGCAGGGCGGCTAGGCCGCGCGGCTCGTAGCCGTGGCCTCCGAGGTGCGCACCGAGCCGGCCGGTCGCCTCTTCCACCGCCACCATGACCTCGTCGTCGCCCGCTGGAGCGGCCAGGGCCAAGTCCAGCCAACCCGCCTCCTCGGGAACGGCCGGTCCCCAAGGTGCACCTCGACGCTGCCGTCCAGGAGGCAGGGCAGTCCAACTCCCTCCCCCTGGGCGACTGCGAATGAACCCCTGGTCTCGCAGCAGCTGGTAGGCGGTAGTGGTCGTCGTCCGGCTCACGCCCAGGGCCACTGCCAGCGGCCGCTCAGCCGGCAGGCGGCACGGCGTTGTAACCCGGGCGTCCAGCACCAGGGCTCGCAGTGCCACGGCCAAGCGGACGTAGATCGGTCCCGGACCGGAGCCAGCCCGCCAATCGCCGAGGAGATCCACCATCTGCGATGAGCTGATGGCATGGCGACTAAAGGCCATTAAGCTCTAAGTGGCTCTTGTTTCGATATCCACATGAACCCATCATAGCCCTATGGGTTCATCTGAGCAATACGGGCCAGCGCCCCGGCTGCGCCTCCATGGCCACCAGCGCCTACTCCGTTTGGTCGCGCCTGTCCCCAGAGATGCGCTCGGGCGGCGGCTGGTACAGCTCTACAGCGGTCTCGTCCTCTATGGACTGAGTGACTCCCTCCTCGTCCTGGGTCGCCTTGGCCTGGACCCGTGGGACGTGTTTCAACAGGGGCTGGCCCGCCATAGCGGCATCCCCATCGGGACCTGGTCCATCCTGGTCGGGATCGGCGTGTTGGGCCTGTGGGTGCCCCTGCGTCAACGCCCAGGCTTGGGCACGCTCAGCAACGCGCTGGTGATCGGGTCCGTAATGGACCTGACCCTGGCACTGGTACCCGCACCGGCCGCCATCTCACTGCGTGTGATTGCCATGGTGGGTGGCGTCCTCCTGAATGGGGTGGCGACCGGGTGCTACATCGGTGCTGGCTTAGGGCCAGGCCCGCGGGACGGCCTGATGGTCGGCATAGCCGCGCGAGGGCACTCGCTGCGCGTCGTGCGTACCGGCATCGAGGCCACTGTGCTGCTGAGCGGGTGGCTGCTCGGCGGGGATGTCGGGATCGGCACCCTGGTCTATGCAGCTTCCATTGGCCCGCTCGCGCATATCCTCATCCCGAGGTTCACGGTTCAAGGCATCACCGGCGTGCGAAACGTCCGAGGGCCATCCCTTTGAGACTGGTCGGGGCCGGCGAGGCGCACTGCCTGCCGGCGCTGGTGCGACATGCACACTCCGGGGCCCCCCCGGCACCTTCCGCAGGCGACTGAGCCCAGGCGCCTCATCGCCTCCGACCGGCGCCACCCCCTGGCCCTGCTGGGTCTCTGATTGACTTCCTCCTGATCGCGGCCAGCGTCAGGGGGCTGAGGGCGATCATTGCTGTAGACGAGTTCCACCGCCCATCTGGCCCTTGGCCGGACTCGGCCGTCCGGCCTCCCTCGGCTCCCACTGGGCGCCCGTCCTCCCCTTCACACGCCTCGACCCGGCCATCGCCGCCCAGATTTTCCCGTGGACCTGCCCTTGACCGGCCTCGCCCGCCTCGGTTAGGCTTGTTGCCGATGCGAACCGTACCTAGCGACTCGCCGTCCATGTGCCCCTCCGGCTG
>JAKAWF010000479.1 GCA_021817025.1 bacterium | reverse complement strand
CGAGGAGCGGGACTCGGCGGTGCTCAAGCTGCAGGCGATGGTGGACCAGTTCGTCCCCAGCCTCGAGGATCGCCGCTTCGTGATGCCCCGGCTGGCCCATCTGATCGGGCTCGAGGACAGGGTCGCACCGGACAAGCAGGACCTGTTCGCCGCCTGGCGGCTTTTCTTCGAGCGCCTGGCCGAGGACAGCCCGGTCTTGATGGTGTTCGAGGACATGCAGTGGGCCGATCCCTCGCTGATGGAGTTCGTCACCTACCTCATGCAGTGGTCGAGGACATATCCCCTTTTCGTGATCAGCTTGGTCCGCCCCGACTCGGCGGCCGCGGGTCTGGCCGCGGCCACCCGCAACGCGACTTTGATCCACCTTGAGCCGCTCAGCCATGAGGCCATGGACAAGCTTCTGCTGGGTCTGGTTCCGGGGCTTCCCCGGCCGCTGATCGAGCGCATCGAGGAGCGCGCCGAGGGGGTACCGCTGTACGCGGTGGAGACGGTGCGGATGCTGCTGGATCGGGGCCTGCTGGTGGAGGAGGGTGCCGCCTACCGGCCGGTCGGCCAGATCGAGACCCTGGAGGTTCCGGAGACGCTCCACGCCCTGATCGCGGCCCGCCTGGACGGCATGAGCCCCAGCGAACGGCAGCTGGTGCAGGACGCCTCGGTATTGGGCAAGACATTCACCCCGCAGGGCCTGGCGGTCATAGCCGGCCGGCCCGAGGCAGAGCTGGCTCCGCTGCTTGCATCCCTTGTGGCCAAGGAGGTGCTTTCGGTCCAAGCCGACCCCAGATCGCCGGAGCGTGGGCAGTATGGGTTCCTTCAGGATCTGGTGCGCACCGTCGCCTACGAGACTCTGCCCAAGCGGGAGCGGCGAGGCAAGCATCTGGCGGCGGCCGGCTACCTGGAGGAGATGTGGAGCGCCGGAAGCGACGAGATAGTTGAGGTGGTCGCCGCCCACTACCTGGAAGCCTGGCGTATTGATCCCGATGCCACTGATGCCGAGCAGATCAAGGGCAGGGCCCGGGCAATGCTGGTGCGGTCAGCCGAGCGGGCTGCGGCCCTGGCCGCCTCTGAGGAGGCGGGCTCCGCCTTCGAGCGGGCGGCCGACCTGACCGACTCGGACGTCGAACGAGCTGCTCTCATGGAGCGCGCAGGTCAGATGGCGGAGGTGCGTGGGAGGCCGGAGGCAGCAACGGCGCGCTATGAGGAGGCTGCCAGCCTCTTCGAAAGCGCCGGCGAGGCGCGCCGCTCGGCCCGGGTGCAGGCTCATCTGGCAGACGTGGACCAGAGCCGGGGGCACACCGAGCGGGCCATCGAGCGCATGAGAGCTGCCTACTCTGGACTGACGGGCGACTTGCCCGACCCCGAACTGGCGGTGGTGGTGGCGCAGCTGGGGCGCTTCCTGGCGCTGGCGGGACGCTACGAGGAGGCGGCGCCCTTGCTCGAGGAGGCGCTCGGGCTGGCGGAGCATCTGGAGCTGAGCGAAGTCTATTCGCAGGCGTTGAGCAGTAAGTCGATCTTGCTGAACCAAAACGACCGTTTGGATGAGGCCGGCACCCTCTTGCGGCGGGCCCTCGAGGTGGCGCTCGAGCATGGCCTGGTCCCGGCCGCGATGCGCGCCTACAACAACCTGCAGGTCGTGCTGGAGGCCCAGGACCGGTTCGCCGAACTGGCTGATCTCAGCTCCCAGCAACTCGAGCTGGCACGGCGGGTCGGCGACCGATTGTGGGAGTTGCAAGGGCTTGGCGGCCAGGGTGGTGTGCTCATCATGCTGGGAAGGTGGGAGGAGGCCGGGGCAGCTATCGACGAGTTGCGGGCGGCCGAGGAGGTGGCGAGCCTGGAGGCGGCCGGGGGCACAGCGCTGGAACTGACCAGCCTCAGAGTCCACCAAGGGGACGTCGGAGAAGCCAGGGTGTTGCTGGACTCGCTGGCCTGGGCGGGGGAGTCGGAGGACTGGCAGACGAGGGCGCTCCATTCGCTGTCCAAAGCTGCCGTGCTGCGGGCCGAGGGCCGGCCGGCGGAGGCCCTGGCGGCAGCCGAGGAGGTGCTAGTGGCCAGAGAGGAGATCGGGGTCGGGTTGCGCAGTGGTTTTGTCAAGACCGCTCTGGTGGAGGCGGCGGAATCGGCCTTGGCTCTAGGCAACCACGAGCGGGTTCGAGAGCTGTTCGCCCCGGTGGGGGCCGCCCTGCCGGGCCAGGTCAGTCCCTGGCTCAGGGCTCAGGTGGCCCGTCTCACGGCCCGCCTCGCCGCCGCAACCGGTGATGCCGAGTTGGTCGAGCCGGGATTCGAAGCTGCCGAAACGGGGTTCCGGGAGCTGCAGACGCCGTTCTTCCTGGCGGTCACCCTCACCGAGCACAGTGAGTGGCTGGCCTCCAGGGGTCGCCAGGACCAGTCGATGTCGCTGCAGGCCGAGGCACGGGAGATATTCGAACGCTTGCGGGCCCGCCCCTGGTTGGACCGCCTCCGGGCGCTTGCCAATAGGGCCAGCGTGCCGGCCTGACGCTGAGCACCGCGGGGCCGAGGTCAGCGCGCGCGCAAATCAGTCTCGGGACTCGAACTCTGTCGTCGCCAGGGGAGGTTATTGGCCCTGGCTCCCGTCCGGCTTCTGCCATCTTTTCCCAGAACCCGAGCTCGCCCATCTCTGTCGCTCCTGTTGAGGTGTGCGGTGGGCTGGGAAGCCCGGTCCTGGGGGCCGTGGTGGACGGTCGGAATCGCCTGGTGACGACGTCATGTTGGTGCGCACTCCGCCCGACCGGGCCGAGAGCAGGAGAGTAAGGGGCACAGCCCGCAATTCGCGGTTCATGACACCAAGGAGGTAGACGTTCCAACCCCCGCCGGGGCCCGGCAGACCTAGGGGACGAGTCCTGCGATCAGGACCACTTCGGCTAGGGCACGGTAAATGCCACCAACTGAGGGTCTGTAGCAGTGGTGTGTTTTGCTAAGCGAACATGAGTGATATGTAAGACTTGGTGGCATGGCAATGCTGCGACTCAAGGCGGCGGCGGAGGTGCTGGGAGTGCACCCGGTGACGTTGCGCCGTTGGGCAGACGAGGGCCGGGTGCCGGTGGTGCGCCCGGGCCGGGAACGGAGATTCCGCACCGAGGAGCT
>JAKAWF010000478.1 GCA_021817025.1 bacterium | reverse complement strand
CTATGTCGGGGATGCCGACCCCCCCGCTCACCCAAAGGGGCACGTCCGGCATCGGCCCGCGGATCGCCTGGATATAGGCGGGACCGCCCATGGGAGCCGCCGGAAAGACCTTGACCAGCCCGGCGCCGGCCGCGGCGGCCTGGGCAATCTCGCTGGGAGTGGTGGCTCCCATCACCAGGAATAAGCCGGCCGCATGCGCGACCGGAGCCACGGCGGGCACCAGATAGGGCGTCACCAGGTACTGCGCTCCACTGGCGATCGCGCGCTCGGCGAGGGCGGCATCGGTGATGGTGCCGGCTCCCACCACGCAGCGGTCGCCCACCTCGGCCCTCAGCCGGGCGATCAGCTCGAAGGCCCGGGGTGTCCCGGATGTGATCTCAACCGATCCAATCCCGGAGCGGGCCGCCGTGAGCACCGCCTGGTAAGCCTCCTCGGGGTCGCCCCAGCGGATCACGGCCGCCAAGCGGTTGGGGAAGGTGGAAGCGATGGGATCGGCTGAGTTCGCCATGCTGGTTGGCTCCTTGGGTTGGCCATGCGTCATTGGCTAGATCACTGCGCACCACTTTAGCGCAGCCTTGGGGTTGGCATGGATCGGTCGGGCCTTGCCCGATTTCCGACCGTGCGTCAGTGGCAGGCGAGGGGGCAGAACATTGGAGCGGAACGGCCCGAATGGCGGTGAGCACCGAGAGATGGCGGCCCCGGGCACACAAACGGTCGGGCCCTGATCCGCGGTCGCCCGCCCGCCTCAGCGGGCGGTGTTGAGATCGTCCCGGTACTCGCCCTCAGGCTGGATCGGGCTGCCTTCCGCGAAGCGCTCGGGCCGGAAGGCGTGCAGGTCGACGCTAGAGGCCGCCCCTTCGGCGACCAGCTCAGCCACCGCGACACCTACGGCGGGAGAGATCTTGAACCCCATCCCCGAGAAGCCGCTCACCAACAGGCACCCTGGAAGAGATGGCACCGGCCCGATCAGAGGTCTGGTGTCAGGTGTCATGTCGTAAACACCAGTGACGGCGCCGGCGATGCCACCGTCGGCTAGCCCCGGCACTCTTCGGCTCGCCGCCTGGACCAACTCCGTGGCTTCAGCCTCGGTGGGCTGCTGCGGGAAGTTGTCGGGGTCAACGCCGCGCGGACCGTAGAAGCTTCCCACCAGAGTTGTTCCGGGAACGTCCGGGCGGAAGTAGGTCCGACTCACCGAGTCGATGCAGGCCAACCCGTCTCCCGTTTCCCCCGGGGGGCGCCGCACCAGGGAGACATGGTGGAACTCAGTCTCAATCGGCGGATCCCAGCCCACGGCCCGCAATAGGGGCCGGGTCCACACTCCGGTAGCGCAAATCACAAGGTCGGCTTCGAGGGGACCATCCGGGGTGTCGACCCCGGTCACCCGCTCGCCAGTTCGGCGCAGTCCCAACACCTTTGTGCCAGCGCGGTAGACGACCCCGAGCTCCCGTGCCCGAGTCAGGAGGTCTGTCGCGACCTGGCCGCCATTCCCATACCCAGACTCGGGCTCATAGGCAGCGACCTCCACATCCTCCACTGCCCAGGTCGGCGCCAGAGCAGCCAGGGTGAGGCCGTCGATCAGCTCGACCTGGGCACCGCACTCGCGCTGCATGGCCACGTTCCGGCGCAGCTTGTCCGTCTCGTCGGAATGGACGATACGGACAAAGGGAGCTGGGTGAAACACCGGCTGCCCGCCGATGGTCTGAGTCCACTCTCGGAACATCCGCCAGCTGAGGACGGCCAGCTCCACCTCTTCACGGCAGGTGTAATGCATCCGGATCAGGGCCGAGGAACGGCCGCTCATTCCCTCGCCGACGGGGCCTTGGTCGCAGATCACGATCCGGCCCAGCCCGCGGGTCGCGAGCTGGTAGGCGATCGACGCTCCCATCACCCCGGCGCCGAGGATGCAAACGTCAGCACCTCCTGGCTGCTCGCTGCGACTCATGATGCCTCCTCCCAGTTACAACCCAGAGTCACCCGGGCTACCATCCCCCGCCAGCGGGCGATCCGGATGCCTTTCGCTGTTGATCAAGTCTGCACTCCGGCCGGCATCGCGCGATCGGGCGCGGGGATGAGCTGAGAGGAACTTCCAGCCCCCCTCCTGGGCCGCCCCGTGGCAGAACGGGCCGCTGGCCCGTCCGCCCTATGGAGGGCGACAGCCTCCTGGCTGTCCCCGGCCCGGCCCACCGTGGCGAGCGTACGACGAGTCCCGTGGCTGCCAGCGGCGGGAAGGGCGCGCTCAGAGCTGTTCGGCGACACTTTGACCCTGCAAGTAGAAGAGAAGGTAGTCGGGTCCTCCGGCCTTGGTATCGGTGCCGCTCATGTTGAAGCCACCGAAGGGGTGGACGCCCATGTACGCTCCCGTGGAGCGGCGGTTCACGTAGAGGTTGCCTACGTGGATCTTGTCTTTGGCGTAGGCGATCCGCTCTGGGTCCCGGCTGAAGTAGGAGCCGGTCAGGCCATAGTCGGTGGCGTTGGCGATCCGGATTCCGTCTGCGAAGTCGCGGGCTGGGATTACCGCTAGCACCGGCCCGAAGATCTCCTCCTGGGCGATGCGCGCATCGGGGGCCACCTTCCCGAAGACGGTGGGCTCAATGAAGTGTCCCTCGCCGGGATGACGGCCGCCGCCAAGCAGCAGGTCACCCTCATCCCGTCCGACCTGGATGTAGTCGAGGATCTTCTCCTCGGCATCCCCGTCGATGACGGGGCCGAGGTTGACCTCGGGGTCAACTGGGTCGCCCACCCTGAGCTGGCGCGTCTGGGCCAGGATCCGGGCCACAAGCTCGTCGTAGATCGGCTCGACGATCACGGCCCGAGAGCCGGCGGAGCACTTCTGGCCCTGGAATCCGAAGGCCGACGCCGTTATCGCCCGGGCCGCCAGGTCTAGGTCGGCCGTCTCGTCCACCACCACGGCATTCTTGCCGCCCATCTCCAGCTGTACTCGCTTCAGCCAGCGTTGGCCAGGGTGGACCCGGGATGCCCGCTCGTAGATACGCACTCCCACCTCGCGGGAACCGGTGAAGGCAACGAACCGAACCTGAGGGTGGTCGACTAGGGCCTCGCCCACGACCTCCCCTCGGCCGCTGAGAAGGGCGAGCACACCAGGGGG
>JAKAWF010000477.1 GCA_021817025.1 bacterium | reverse complement strand
TGGCGCCAGGATCACGGGTGGTGGTCCAGTACCTCCAGCGCGCAGGGTTGGACCGGCCCCTGGCCGAGCTGGGGTTTGACCTGGTGGGCTACGGGTGCACCACGTGCATCGGCAACTCGGGCCCACTGCTCCCGGAGGTGTCGGCCGCGATCGCCGCCAATCACCTCGCGGTCGCCGCAGTCCTCTCCGGCAATCGCAACTTCGAGGGCAGGATCCATCCCGAGGTTCGGCTCAACTATCTGGCCTCCCCGCCGCTGGTGGTCGCCTATGCGCTGGCGGGGACTTTGGACGTCGAATTCACCACTGAGCCCATCGGCCGCGCCACCAGCGGGAAGTGGATCTGGCTCAGGGAGCTATGGCCCAGTGCGGACCAGATCAGGGAGGTGGTGGAGCGGGTTGTCACCCAGGCTGAGTTCCGCAGCGGCTACGCCACCCTCTACGACGGAGATGCCCTCTGGGCCTCGCTGGAGATGTCAGGTGGGACCAGCTTCCGGTGGCAGCCTGATTCCACCTACGTGCAGCCTCCACCATTCCTTGATTGCGTGAGCCGCCAGGTTGCCCCGGTCGAGGATATTCAGGGAGCGCGCTGCCTGGCCCTGCTCGGCGACAGCGTCACCACGGACCACATCTCGCCGGCCGGCGCCATTCCGCACACCGGTCCCGCGGGCAGATACCTGGCCGAGCTGGGAGTTCCGACCACCCAGTTCAATTCGTTTGGAGCCAGGCGGGGCAATCATGAGGTCATGGTGCGCGGCACGTTCGCCAACCCGCGCCTACGCAACGCGCTGGTCCCTGGCATCGAGGGAGGTTTCACCCGGCACCTGCCCGGCGGCCAGGTGCTGACCATCTTCGAGGCGGCCCAGCTGTACGAGCAGGGTGGGGTGCCGCTGATCGTCATCGCCGGCAAGGACTATGGCTCGGGCTCATCCCGCGACTGGGCCGCCAAGGGCACCCGGCTGCTGGGCGTCCGGGTGGTGCTGGCGGAGAGCTTCGAGAGGATCCACCGCTCCAACCTGATCGGGATGGGAGTGCTTCCCGTCCAGTTCACCGGGGGAGCGACGATCGGCAGCCTCAGGCTGACCGGCGAGGAGGGCTACGAGGTGACCGGTTTGCAACAGGTGGTCGATGGCGACGGTTCGCGCCTGCGGATCACCGCCGATGGGCGAGAACTGCCGGTGAGGGCTAGGCTCGATTCGCCGACCGAACGCGAGCACTTCAGGCACGGGGGCATCCTTCCCTTCACCCTTCGCGAATTGCTGATGGAGTCGAGGCCTCGATCATGACGAACCCGGGTGATCGGAGGGGAAAAGCGGTGGACGCCCGGGCCATGAGGAGGTGGTGATGGGAGGTGAAAGGAAGGTGGGTGACTCGAATCCGCGGGCAACCGAGACCGGTGGCGGCGGGAGAGGCCATGAGCGAAGCTCATCGATGTTCACCTGTCCTCGGTGTCGGCACCAGTTCCATCGCAGCTTTCTGGAGCGGTTCTGGTCGGAGTGGAGCCGGATCTGCGGGGCGTTCGATGGCAGTGGGTATCGCTCCGACTGCGCCGTCGTCCGAGACGCACGCGCCACCAACCGGGTGCTGGGCTCAACTCATTCGGAGCGGTGCGGTCAGGAGGTGGGCCCCGCGCAGCACTCCGAGGAGAAGCCCGAGATCGTCGGGGCCTGCGTCGGTGACTGCGCCTTTTGCGGGGACCACAACCGGCTAGCGGTCGTTACCTCAAAGCAGGTTGTCAGCCGCTGCCTCAGATGTCGGGATGAGGCGATCCTTTCAGAGCCACCTCCCTGGTGCCGGCTGAGGCACCCGGCGAGTGGTCGGCAGCTGGGCAACGACGAGCTCTCCCAGTCCGACCTGGCAACAGGGCAGTTGGGCGCCAGCCCGCACTCCGGGCAGTGAGTTCCATGGAGGGCGGTGGTGCCGGCCCGCAGGGAATCGGCTGGGATATGCCCCCGGCGAGCCGCGCCATCTCGGCCGGCAGTCGGCAGGCCGTGGATCAGACCTCGTCCGCAGGGGGGCAGCTCAGCCTCGACGAAGCTCCGTTTCGGGTGATTTCGAAACTGGCTCTGAACCGGCGCACGGTGGCGGTGCGACTGGCGCCGCTGGAGGCCGAGTTGCACTTCCAGGCTGGTCAGTACGTGCTGTTGGCGGACCTCCAGGGAGAGGTAGAGCCCCGGTCTTACTCAGTGGCCAACGCGGCCCGGCCGGGTGGGGAGCTGGACCTGGTGGTGACGGCGATGCCCGGTGGGCAGGCCAGCCAATGGGTACACCAGCGGCTCGCGGTCGGCGACAAGGTGCTGGTCTCGGGGCCGTACGGGAACTTCGTGCGGGGTTCGGTGGATGGGGGCCCCACCCTTTATCTGGCTGGAGGCGTGGGACTTGCCCCGATCCTGGCCCTGCTGGAGGAGGCGCTCTCCAGCGCCCAGTCAGCCCCACTTCGCCTGATCCTGTCGGCGCGGACCGAAGCCGACGTGATCTTCCGCTCCCAACTTCTCGGATGGCAGGCCCAGCACTTCAACTTCCGCTTCGCTCGAACTCTGACCAGAGCTTCGGGCAAGCCGCCGCTGGGGCGCTTGCCCCAGCAGTTGGCGCAGCTCCTGGGATCCCTCGCCGAAGAGTCGGTCTTCGCAGCCGGCCCGGAAGGGTTCGTGGACGCGTGCGCCAAGGCCGTTCGCCAGCTGGGCGCATCCCCGGAACGGATTCACACCGAGGCGTTCTTTCTTGAGCCCCAGCCCTGGGGAGGGCGGTTGGTTTGACCCGTGTCTACACGCGGCTGGGGGATGATGGCAGCACCGGCCTGTTGTTTGGGGGGCGCACATCCAAGGCCGACCCGGTGATCGCCACGGTGGGCAGTGTCGATGAGGCGGTCTCGGCTCTGGGGCTTGCCAGGGCCAGCTGGCAGGGTGCGCCCGAGACTGCGCAGCTGCTGCTCCGACTCCAAAGAGGGCTGTTCGTGGCGGCGGCGGACCTGGCATGCAATCCCCGGCAGCGGCGACGGTTGCAGCCAGGCGTGTCCCTTCTGGTTCCCGAGATGGTCGTCGAGCTGGAGGCGATCATCGATGGCATCGTGGCCGACCACCCTTTGAGGTCGGTGTTCGTGGTGCCGGGAAGCACCGTT
>JAKAWF010000476.1 GCA_021817025.1 bacterium | reverse complement strand
GTTGCGCAGCGATGCTCCTCCCCTTCCCGAGGCGCTAGCAGCGATGGTGGACGCCTACCGACTGGGCGGAGGGGACGCCAGCTTCGACCTTGACGGAGATCCTCGTCCGCTCACAGTGGCCGCGGGACTGGCGCTGATCCGGACCGCCCAGGAGGCCCTGGCCAACGCTCGCAAGCACGCCCCGGGGGCGCACGTGGAGGTGAGCCTTTGCTATGAGCCGGAGCGGGTGCTGCTTACTGTGAGGGACGGCGCCGGAGCGGCTTCGGGACGCGGGTCTGTGCCGGAGCCGGCCGGGCCGCACACCGCGGGTGGAGGTTACGGCCTGTGCGGCATGCGCGAGCGCCTGCGAATGGCGGGAGGCTTCCTGATGGCGGGACCGATCGCCGACGGCTGGACGGTGCACGCAGCAGTTCCCGAATGATCAACCAGCCGCTGAGAGTCGTAGTGGTCGACGACCAGGCCAGCGTCCGGGACGGTCTCGTGGCCCTGCTGTCGACACTGCCCAGCTTCGATGTGGTCGGGGATGCTGGCGATGGAGAGATGGCGATCTCAGTGGTGGCACGGGAGCTTCCCGACGCTGTCCTGATGGACCTGCGCATGCCGGGTGTGGATGGCGTAGAGGCCACCCGCAGGCTCACAACGTCCCACCCACAGGTCGCAGTGGTGGTACTCACCACCTTCGTCGACGATGAGTCTGTCCTGGCGGCTCTGGAGGCCGGGGCCAAAGGCTTCCTCACCAAGAACGCGACCCGCGCCGACATCGCCCGGGCCCTCGAGGCAGCTGTGGCCCACCAAGTGACAATCGACGGAGAAGTACAGCGCCACCTCCTCTCGGCGGTGCACCGGATGGGGCAGCCTCACGAGATCGAGCTGTGGCCCGACGGACTCACGAAGCGGGAGGGCGAGATCCTCAGCCTGATCGCATCCGGACTAACCAACCGTGAGATCGCCAGCCAGCTCTTCATCGGCGGGGCGACGGTCAAGACCCACATCAACCGCATCTTTTCCAAGATTGGAGTTGCCGATCGCGACGATGCCATCGCATATGTCCATCGCCTGCGGGCCGAGCCCCACACCGCCGGGGACCGATCCCTCCCATCTCGACCCAGAAGCGGATAAGGGTCTGGGATTACCCCGGCAGGGAGCCAGCGGTGTGTGCGGGCTCACTACGAGGCAGAGACGGTCAGGACGACCTCCACGAGGGGCTGGAAGCACACGCCGGTGCAGCTCGTCGGGGAAGCTACGGACGGCGGGTCAGCTTCGAAGAGGCAGTGCTGCCAGAGCAGCTAGGCAAGCTCTCGAAGAAGCGGCCCCAGCGGGGGTCTCGCCGGGTGGCGGCCGTCCTCCAGCGCCATGGCTGGATGGTGGACCGCAAGTTCGCGCAGCGCCTCGGGCGGGAGGAAAGCTGCGGGTGCCTCATCGACCTCAGTGCGGCGTCGGCTGGGACAGGGCGTTGTGCCGGGCAGCTCGTGCGGGCCGACCACCCCAAGCATGTCTGAGCCACGAACGTCACGACCGACGATCGATGTCCTCGAGGAGTGGGGCACAGGGGTGAGAATCCTGTTCCCGAGGGCATCCGAGATGAGAACGTCTGCCGCCTTGAACAGGGAGCAACGGTCGGGCGCCGGCCCCTCCTGAGACGAGCTCAGCGACAGCAGCCGGGGACGCTCTACTGCAGGACACGAGGGCCCGCGTCGCGACCGGCCAAGCCCCTCAGAAGTAATGGGACCGGCGTCCCACTTTGTGACCCATGCGCCCGAGGACCCAGAGGGCCAGCCCAATTATCACCAAGATCACTCCGATCGTCCAGAGGATGGGAATCGCCAGCACGAACCCGACGATCAGCAAAATGACCCCAAAAACGATCATGCCACTTCCTCCAAAGACCTAACCCGATCAGCCCCCTTCCCCGCGCAGGACCGCGGTCCCCTGGCCGGAGACCCGTGCCCTGACATCAGATTCCGCTCGTCTGAGGAGACCGACGGCCCGCCATGATGCGGATCAGACTGACCACGATAAAGGCCGCGATTGCGTATACGACGACCGCCACTACGTCGGGCCAAGCAAAGTAGTGACCGTTCGGCACTGAGGTCGCCAGCACCCCTCGGAACGGTGCGTTCAGCGACCCGGCGACACCGGTGATGAACCCGACGAATCCGACGTTGGAAGCGGCCAGAAGCTTGAACACGAAGTCCAAAGCCAAGATCACGTCTACGACTCCGACCACTAGCCAGACGGCACTCTGAAGCCGCGAACTCATCGGCGTCACCGTTGCGGTGGCGCGAGTTGTGGTTTGCTCGCCGCTACCAGCAGGATCGACGCGGGTCACGGTACGCTCCTGCTCGGTCTCTTCTGGTTTGATCACTTCTGGGTCTCCTGGAGCCAACCCGCTGGACGCCCCCCTTGCGTCGGCGTCTTGGTCGACCCATCCCGACGCCAAGTCCACTGTGCACCTTCTTCGGTCCGGTGTCTGTACGCTGGCGTTCAGACGCCCGTGCCTGGTCTCTCGTGTGGAGGGGGGAAACGGGGGAGGCCAATCGGGACCGTGGACGGGTCCTGCCGGGAGTCCCTGGCTCTCGGGCTTCGGGTCGCCCTCGGGAGCCCGGCGCCCACCCGCCCGGGGAGGTGAGGAGGGGGCGGGCCATCGCCAACGCAGGCGGCGGTCGGTCGAACTCGGCGGCGCAGTGCCAAGTCTGGTTGCCTCGGCACCACGTCGAGCCGGGATCCGCCAGCGATGCCTCCGTCGACCTTGCGGGGTTTCCAGCCGCCTTAGCCGCCCGCCGCCCGCGTACAATCTCGCCTCGCCCAACGTTTGGAGGGTCAGGCGGACATTCGCATGGACGATCCCACGAGGTCCAGCCGCGGAGCGCGGCGAGTGCCGCGAGCCAACGTCACCGGCATCAGGCGGGTGTCCGAGTACCGGGTGGCCCCCCTGGATTCCACCACCTGGCCAGCCTTCGCGCGCCTAGCGGAAAAGCACAACGGAATCTGGGGTGGCTGCTGGTGCACCTGGTTTCACACCATGGCCGCCGAGAAGACCCGCACCTACGACGGCAACCGCGACCTCAAGGAGCGGTTGGTGAGGGAGGGAAGGGCGCACGCCGCCCTGGTGTTCCAGG
>JAKAWF010000047.1 GCA_021817025.1 bacterium | reverse complement strand
ACAAGGAACGAGACCTGCGGACGAGCCCTTCGCTGGAGATCGTCCTGGTTGGGTCGGATTCCTACGACACTGTACGAATGACTCACGCCAACTACTTCGCCGATGCGGCAGCCACATCGAAGTACCTCGTGGGCGTCTGAGTTCCACCTGCCTATGAGGGCTGGCTGAAAAGCCGTCCCGGTCGGTCGGCAGGGGTCTTGCTGGGGCGCTCCACCGAGTGCAGTGGTCGCGGTACCGCAATCTCCCCATTTTGCCTGCGGAGCGCTTCGATGGCCGCCTCCAGGTGCCGTCCAAAGCCGTCTGGTGACTGACCGGGCCCGACCCGATAGGTGCCACTCAGCTGCGAGGGCCCCAAGCGCGGCCGCCTGGGCCAACATCGGACCGCTGCCAACCCGGCTCTTCGCCTGGCCTCGGTCCGACTCAAGGCTTCCTCCAGAAGCCGCTATGGGCCGCCCGGCTCCCTCAAAGTTGACTGCAATTTTGACTGCAACGGGGGCGGATTGAAGTGGACGTCTGCGGTCATCGCTGAACTCAAAAATCGGAGCCGACGGGGAGATTCGAACTCCCGGCCAGCGGTTTACGAAACCGCTGCTCTACCACTGAGCTACGTCGGCGGGTGAACTCGGAGTCTACCAGCCGATCCCGAGCGCCGTGCCGGTCGGCGACCGGCCGAGTTCAGCATGGGCACCGCCAGGTACCGCGTCGCCTCCTCGATCCGTGTCGGATACCACCGCGTCCCCGTCGCGCCCCTCGGCTCGCGCCGCGCCCACCTTGGCCCCAGGACCGGGACTCGAGTTCCCGCCCTGGGGCCAAGTACCTTCTGCAGCTGGAGCCGACGGCCAGTCTAGGCTGCCGGCCCAGCCGCGAGCGTGATGCTGGCCGAGTGCGAACTGCCAGAGGGTCCAACCCAGCCGACGCTCACGCTCTGGCCGGCATGGTCAGCGCGGATCGCGGTCGTCAGCGCCGCCACGGTGCTTATCCCCTGGCCCCCAAAGGTCGTGATGACGTCCCCGGCAACCAGGCCGGCACTAGCTGCTGGCGTCCCCCGAACTACCCTGACAACCAGGGCGCCAGAACTGACCGGTGGTGTGTAGCCCCCGAAGTACCCACCCTGACCCGAGGGCACATTCTCCACGTCAACTCCCAGGAACGCGGGCTGGCCAATCTGAATGGAGGAGCTCGACTGGCCCCGCTGGATCTGGCTGGCGATGGACAGCGCCTGGTCGATTGGGATCGCGAAACCGATGTTGGAGGCGGACTGGCCCGTGCCGCCGGTGGCCGCCGCGGTGTTCATGCCGATCACCTGGCCCGAGGAGTTGAGCAATGGGCCCCCTGAGTTGCCAGGGCTGAGCGGGGCGTCGGTCTGGAGCAATCCGGACAGGTTCTCGGTGTTGCCGCCGAGTTGGTTGCTGGCGGTGATTGACCGGTCGAGCGCTGACACGATGCCATCGGTGACCGTCGGCGAACCGGGCAGATCGAGGGCATTCCCTATCGCCACCACCGGCTCGCCCACCCTGACGCCAGCGGAGTTGCCCACCGCCACTGTGTGCAGGCCCGAGACACCCTGAAGCTGGATGAGGGCAACGTCGTGGGTGGGGTCGGTCCCGATCACCTTGGCCGTGTACTTGGGCCCCCTGCCGTCAATCTGGGCGGTGATGCTGGTTGCGCCAGCGATCACATGGTTGTTGGTTAGCACCTCGCCATTGGAAGTCAGGACCATGCCCGTGCCGGCGGACACGGCATGCTGATAGCCGTCCGTGGCGGTGATGTCGACCACCGCCGGATCCACCTCGGCGACGATCGCGGAGACGTTGAGCCGGCCACTGCTGAGCGAGTTGGACGAGACCCCCCCGCTGGGGGGCGTCGGAATCGCTTGGGTGGCCGTCGTGCTGATGGTCCTGTTGGCGGCTCCCAGCTCATAACCTCCGAACCCGACCGCGCCGAGAACCACTGCTGCCGCCGCCCCGGCCGCCAGCCACCTGGGCAGTCGCGCACTGGTTGAGGACCCCGTGCGACCCGCTCCCTGTAGTGGCTCAGGGGGGCCCGGGGGAACCAAGCCCCCCTCGCCACCGTCGTGGAACCCGGCTGGAGGCGCCTGGTCGTCCGACTGCGAAGACGAGGCAGGCTCCGGCGCGGAGTTCGACAGAGGGTCGGTGGGAAGGCTGCCTGCCGGGTCATCACGGATCTCGTTTGGGTCGTCCATCTTCTCGACTCCTTTCGACACCGGGTGCCGAGGGTTGCCATTGCCTGGCCACCACTCTGCGCCCCGATCCTTAGAGTCATCTCAGAAGATGCTGGGTCCCTCCCGTGAGTTCGCGTCCGGCCATCAAGCTCGCCGCCGCCACTACCAGGACACCCGCCCCCGCCACGAGCCGCGTCCGAGCGGCGAGGTCAGGGCTTCCCGGCCGGTGACCGTCCGGTCTCAGGCCGGCAGCGCCGCCAGCACCTCCTCGGCGTGCCCAGCGGGCTTGACGCCTTCAAAGACCTGCTCGATCTTGCCGTCGGGACCGATCACGAATGTGGTCCGCGCGATCCCCATGTAGTCGCGGCCGGCATAGCTGCGCTGCACCCAAACCCCAAACGCCTGTGCCACCTCGTGATCTGGGTCAGCGAGTAGGGGTAGCTCGGACGCGTCGCAGCTCTCGGCGAAGGCCTTCTTGGCTGCGGCGTCTCCAACCGAGCAGCCGAATACCCGGATCCCCCTCTGGGCGAATTCGGACGAGGCCTGGCCGAACTCGCAGGTCTCGATCGTGCACCCTGGGGTGTTGTCCTTCGGATAGAAGTAGATAACCCAACGAGCACCCCGAAGACGCTCGGTTGCGACCCGCTCGCCGGTCCCTGCCTCCAGCTCAAAGCTCGGAGCCGAATCACCAACCGCCAGCATCTGTGAGCATCCTCCTGAGCTTTGACCTGCTCTGACAGAGTAGCAATCGCCGGGCCATCGCGGGCTGGGGTGGCCCACGGGAGAGAGTCGAGTGCCACCCTGGGAGGTGCGGCGGCAGATTCCCAGAGGACCAGGGCCGGAATGCTGAGGCGCCTGGCCCGTACGGGCACCTTGGTGCAGGTCAGCGACGTGAGACGCAGCCACGGCCAGCTCGCCGCTGCCACTGTGGCCGGTCGGAGAGAACCGCGGTCGCGCCCCGCTCGCCTCGTCGCGAGGAGCCAAACTTCGGCTGGACAGACCCCGACACCGCCCCCAGCGCTAGCTGGGCCCCGGTTCTGTCCCGCCCCCAATCACCACCAGGCGCTCCAAGGCCACCAGGTAGCCCGCCAGCCCGAATCCCGCCACCACGCCCGCGCAGGCGCCGGCCACAAGGTCGGTCTGCCGGAACCACTCCCGGGCCGCGGGGTTGGTGAGATGGACCTCCACCGCCGGCAGCCCAACTGCCGCCAGGGCGTCCCGAATCGCCACGCTGCTGTGGGAGTAGCCGCCGGGGTTGATGATGATGCCATCGGCGACGTCCTTGGCGCCCTGCACCCAGGTCACCAGCTCGCCTTCGGAGTTGGACTGTCTGAATTCGACGCCTACTCCCAGCAAACGGGCCCGCGCGGACAGGGCTGCTTCCACGTCGGCGAGGGTGGCATGCCCATAGAGGTCCGGCTCCCGGCTGCCGAGGAGATTGAGGTTGGGGCCGTTGAGCACCAGAACTTTCAAGCCCAGCCCTCCCTGAGGTGCTCCGGAGAGACTCCGTCATCAACCGCCGCAGCCTCGACCGCAGCCCCGTTCCACAGGGATCGCAGCGCCCAGTCGGTGTCGAGGCCCGCCACCAGGTGGGCCCCGCCCTCCCGGCGGGGAATCACGAATACCGCCCGGCCCGCACGCCGCTTCTTGTCGCCGGCGATGGCCCGCCGGATCCTCGCCGGGTCCAGCCCAGGAGGGAGCCGACAAGGCAGTCCGAAGGCCGCTAGAAGCTCCGCCAGCTCGGAGCTGAGCGGCCCCGGCGACATTCCGAGCCGATGGCCCAGGTCCGCCGCCGCCACCAAGCCGACCGCGACAGCCTCGCCATGGGAGAGGGTGTAGTCGCTGGCCGCCTCCAAGCCATGGGCGAAAGTGTGTCCCAGGTTCAGGGCCTGGCGCGGTCCCAGGTCGGCCGAGTCCGCGGCCACATAGCCGCCCTTGATTCGGACGGTCTGCTCCACCAGCCAGGTCCAGTCGCGGTGGCCATCGTCGCCGAGGTATTGCCGGCTCAGCTCCAGCATCAGAGGAGACCCGAGGATGCCGGACTTCAGAATCTCGGCCATACCCTGCCGGAGGATCTCATCCGGCAGGGTCCTGAGGACCTCCGGATCGGCTATCACCAGCCGGGGCTGGTGGAACGAGCCAACCGAGTTCTTCGTCCCGGCATGGTCGATCGCCACCTTCCCGCCGATGGCGGCATCGGCCATGGCCAGCAGCGTGGTTGGCACGTTCACCAGCGGCAGCCCGCGGGCGAAGGTGGCGGCCGCGAACCCGATCGCGTCCAGCGCGCCGCCCCCTCCGACTGCGACCACCACATCGTGCCGGTCAGCCGCCAGGCCGGCCAGACGCTGCCACAGCCAGGCCACGACCTCGATTCGTTTGGCGGCCTCTCCCGCCGGCACCGCCAGCCGCGCCACCTTGAGCCCCTGCCGGCTGAGGGCGGCAGCGGCGGCTGCACCCGCGGAGTCGGCCACCTTGGAGTCGGCGATGAGGACGACTCTGCTGGCAGCCGGGATCTCGGCAGCCAGCGACGCACCCAAGCCCAGCAGGGCGGACCGTCCGACTAGCACCGGGTAGGAGATCTGGCCGTCGCTCACCCGGATCGCCGCCGGCCCCGGCGGCTGGGAGGCGTGGTACAACCCGGCCACCTCGGTCGCCACCGCCCCGACATCTCGCCCCGTCGTCTCAACCACCGCCCCGAGCTCCGCGTAGGCTGCGGAGCGTTCCCCCATCAGAGCTTCCAGCCCCTGCGTCCGGCCCACCTGCAGCAGCGGTCTGGGATGGGAGCGGGCCAGCCTTCGCTCGGTCTCCTCCAGTTCGCAGTGCAGCACCACCACCACCGACCCATCCGCGAGGCGCGCGAAGTCCTCCTGATTGGTGAACGCGCCACCGCCCGTCGCCACCACGCACGCGGAGAGCTTGGCCGCATCGGCGAGCGCCACCCGCTCCAGCGACCTGAACCCCGCCTCCCCCCCTCGCTCGAAGATCTGCTCGACCGGCATCGCGGCTCGGGTGGCCACAACCTCGTCGAGATCGACGAACGGAAGCCCGAGCCGATCCGCCACCGCTCGGCCCACAGTCGTCTTGCCGGCACCGGAAAAGCCCGTGAGAACCAGGTTGCTGCGACCCCGGGGCAGGCTGGGCGGCAGGATCTCAGTGGTCGTCAAGGTCACCACTCAGGCCGCGCCGCCGCAGCGAACGCCGCCAGCATGGCATCCAACCGGTCCCCCCCGAACCGATCCAGCAGCGCCTCACCCAGCACCCACGCCACCATCGCCTCAGCCACCACCGCGGCCGCCGGCACCGCGCAGATGTCGGACCGTATGTAGGCGGGGTCGGCGGTCTGGCCGGTGCCGAGGTCGATGGACACCAGCTCGGCCCGCACCGAGGACAGCGGCTTCATGGCGGCTCGCAGCACCACCGGCTCCCCATTGGTCACGCCGCCCTCCAGTCCGCCGGCGAAGTTCGACCCACGCGAGAGGGATGCCCCCAAGCGAAGGATCGAGTCCTGGGCATCACCCCCCGGCATGCGCGACACGTCGAAGGCAGGACCGACCTCGACTCCCTTCACAGCCGGAATCGAGCAGATCGCGCCCGCCAGGCGGCCGTCGAGGCGCCGGTCCCAGTGGGTGTACGAGCCCAGCCCGGCCGGAACGCCGATCGCGAAAACCACAAAGGTGCCCCCCAGCGTCTGACGCTCCCGCCGGGCCGCGTCGATGGCCTCCACCATCGCCTGCGACGCCTCGGCATCGGGGCACCGGACGGGGTCCAGCTCTGCCCGCGCCGCGAGTTCCACCAGCTCAGGGCCGGAGACGCCGGCCAGCTGCAGGCCCGTCCCAGCCCCGCCTATGGCCGTGACGAAGCTCCCGACCGCTACCTTGAAGTGGGCCAGCAGCGGCCTCACCAAGGCTGCCGCCGCCACCCGAGCGGCGGTCTCCCGGGCGCTGGCTCGCTCGCGCACCAGGCGCAGGTCGGTAAGCCCAAACTTGATGGCTCCCGCCAGATCGGCGTGACCTGGCCTGGGAGTGGTCAACACCGGCTTGGAGCCGGGTTGGTTGGCGAAGTCCAGATTGCGAATCCGCACCGCCACCGGGGCTCCGGTGGTCAACCCGGCCGCAACCCCCGCCACCACCTCCGCATGGTCGTGCTCAACCTTGGTCGACCTGGCTCCTCGACCGTAGCCGGCCTGCCGGCGGAGCAGGTGGCGGTCCAGCTCGAGCCCATCGACACCCACCCCGGCCGGGAGGCCCTCGACGATCAGGACCAGCTCCGGCCCATGAGACTCCCCGGCGGTGAGCAGGCGCAAGCTCATCGCGGCGACCCCGCCGGCAAGCCATCCAGGGCTCGGTAGGCGGCGAGCCGCATGGTCTCGACCGGCGCCTGGCGCCCGGTCCACCGTTCGAAGGACAGCGCCCCCTGCGCCACCAGCATCTCCACCCCCTCCACCACCCGGCATCCGGCCGCTTCGGCGCCCTCCAGCAGGGCCGTCCTTCGCGGCCGATACACCAGATCCACGACCGTCAGGCCCGCGGCAAGGTGAACGGTCTCGGGCACCGGCGAGATCAGGGGGAAGCTTGTCCCCCCCAGCGGCGTCGCGTTGACCAGCAGGTCGGCGCCGCCCAGCGCACCCGCGAGCTCCCGGGCCCCAAGTGGCGCGTAGGCGACCTCCGCCCCCATGGCCTCCACCAGCCCATGCACCATCTCCAGACCGGCGGCCGGATTCCGCCCCAGGACCGTCACCCGACTCCCGCGCTCGGCCAGGGCCGCCACCACCGCTCTGGCCGCGCCACCGGTCCCGAGCACGGCCGCGCACCGCACATGCTGCATCCCGGCCCGGGCCAGAGCCGTCATGAAGCCCTCCCCGTCGGTGGAGTCCCCAAGCGCCTCGCCAGCCTCGAAGGTGACGGTATTGACCGACCGGCAGCGACCGGCCGTGGTGGTGACCCTGGTGACGAGGCGGGCCACATCCTCCTTCAAGGGGGCGGTCACGTTGAGACCCCAGAACTCACTTCCCAGACCCTCCCAACGGGCTCGAAGCTCGTGCCGGGGAACGCGCAGTCGTTGGTAGGTCCAGTCAAGGCCGACTGCTTCGAAGGCCTCGGTCTGCATCTGGGGAGAGAGACTGTGATCGACCGGGTCTCCGATCAAGGCGATCTGGCGAGTCACCGCAGGCCCCGCAGGCAATCGGTGAACCCCGGAAAGGAGTCCTCCACGAATTCCAGGCCCTCCACCGCGACGGGACCGTCCGCCACCAGGGCCGCCAACGCGAAGGTCATCGCCAGCCGGTGGTCAGTCAGGGAATCGCAGCGACCTCGCTGGAGCCGGGTGGGCCCCTCCACCACGAAGCCGTCGGAGAACTCCTCCGCACGTGCGCCCAGGGCGCGCAGCCCGACCACGAGCCCGTGGATCCGGTCGCTCTCCTTCACCCGCAGCTCCGCGGCGCCCCGCACCTCGGTCGTGCCCTCGGCCTGGGTGGCGAGCAGGCCCACCAGCGGCAGCTCGTCCACCAGCAGGGGAACTTCGTCGGCATCGACCATGGTGCCGTGGAGCGGCGCCTGTCGAACCCGCAAGGTAATCCTCGGCTCTGGCCCGGTCGATCCTGCCGCCGGCAGCTCCTCGACCATCGCTCCCATCCGGCGCGCGACGGCCAGGAAGCCGAGACGAGTGGGATTGCCCGAGACCGCTTCGAGGACGACATCGGACCCCGGCACCAGCGCGGCCGCGGCGACTATGACCGCCGCCGAGGAGGCGTCGCCAGGGATCTCCAGATCAATGGACTCCAGAAGCGATCGACGCACCTCGACTCGCATGCCCCCTGCGCTCTTGGTGAGACTGACGGGGGCGCCCATGGCGGCCAGCAGCCGCTCCGTGTGGTCCCTGGTCGCAATCGGCTCGTTCACGATGGTGGGCCCCTCGGCCGCGAGCCCGGCCAGCAGCACCGCCGACTTCACTTGGGCACTGGCCACCGGGCTGGTGAACGAGATACCCCGCAGGTTGCCGCCCCGCAACCGCAGCGGCGGCCTGCCATCCGGCTCGGTGTCGACCGTCGCGCCCATCCGGCGCAGAGGTGCCGCCACCCGCTCCATCGGCCGGCGCAGCAACTGCGGATGGCCGGTGAGCACGACCTGGTCCGGGACCGCGGCCAGCACCCCGGCCAGCAGGCGCATCGTGGTCCCGGAGCGGTGACAGTCGACGATCGCCGATCGCCCCGGCAGCGACGGCCAACCTGCGTGGCCGCCCACTTCGACAGTGCTGCCCGACCGGCTGACCTCGACTCCCAGCGCGGCCAGGGCCGCCAGGGTCGCGGCACAGTCGCCGGCGGTGGAGAAGCCGGAGATCCGACTGCGGCCCCGTGCCAGCATGGCCAGGATGGCCGCACGATGGGAAATCGCCTTGTCTCCGGGCACGGAACAGCTGCCAGAGAGCGGGCCGGAGGCGGGACTGAGGAGTGCGACCGTCATCGCGGCTCCGCCAGGAGCTGCCGCCTGGCCTCGGCACCGGCCTCCAGAAACCGAACCAAGTCGGCCGGGTCCCCTGAGACCATGTCGCCAAGACGCAGCAGCTCAGCGCCCAACTCTCGCAGCGCCGCCGCCACCGGGCTGGCATTGGCGACCACGAACGAGGCCACCATCTCAGGCTCGGCCACCGCCAGCCGGGTGGCCCCGAGGAATCCCGGACCCAACAGCAAGCTGACGTCGGCACCGTCATCGCGGGCGCGGGAACACAGCTGGGCCAGCGCTCCCGCCAGCAGGTGGGGCAGGTGGCTGGAACGCGCCACAATGCGGTCGTGCAGGGCCGCCTCCATGGACACGGGCACGGCACCCAAGCACTCCACCAGCCGCGCGGCCCGACCCATGGCCGCGGGGTCGGAGCGGACGGGGCTGAGCACGAAGCGAGCCCCCGCCAGCATCGCTCGGCTGGCGGCGGCCGGACCAGGGGACTCGGCGCCACAGATGGGATGCCCGCCCACCGCGGCCACCGAAGCCGAGATCCCTTCCCGCATGGCCGCCACCACCATGCCTTTGGAGCTCCCCGTATCCAGCAGCAGGCAGCCCGGTCGCAGCCGCCGGCCCCACTCCCCAACCCAGTGAACTATCCCGCCCACCGGAACAGCGAGGATGATGGTGTCCGCCCGCAGCACCAGGTCTGGCGTGGCCAGAATCCGATCCCCGCCCCCCAGCGCCAGGGACGCGGCCGCGGTCTGGGGTTCCCGGTCGAACAGACCGATCTCGTCCACACCGCAGCTGGGATCGGCCACCATCAGGGCTTGTCCGATGGTGGTCCCGATCTGCCCGGCGCCCACGATGGCGACCCTGCCCAGCGGACTCATGTCAGGCACCGACCCACCGCCTGGGCGACTCTGCCCGTCTCCTCGTAGAGGCGGTCGAAGCCGCGAGGGTCGAGCGACTGCGCCCCATCCGAGAGCGCCTCAGAGGGATGGGGATGGACCTCCACGAGCAATCCGTCGGCACCCGCCGCCACTGCCGCCCGGGCGATCGCCCCGACGTACTCCGCTCGGCCGGCGGCGTGGCTGGGGTCCACCACCACCGGCAGCGATGTCAGCTGCTTCAGCACCGGGATCGCGGTGATGTCCAGGCTGAAGCGCACCGTCGGCTCGAAGCTGCGGAAGCCGCGCTCGCAGAGCGCCACCTGCTGGTTCCCACCCGCCAGGATGTACTCAGCGGCCTGCATCAGCTCGTCCAGGGTGGCGGCCAGGCCGCGCTTCAGCAGCACCGGTCGATCGACCGCCCCACAGGCCTGCAACAAGCGGTAGTTCTGCATGTTCCGAGCCCCGACCTGGAGAAGGTCGGCGTAGCGCGCCACCAACCCCACGTCCTCGGAGGCCAGCACCTCGGTCACCACCGCCAGGCCCAGATCGTCAGCTACCTCGCGCAGCATGACCAATCCCTCCTCCCCTAGCCCCTGGAACGAGTAGGGAGAGGTTCTGGGCTTGAAGGCCCCACCCCGCAGCACCCTGACCCCGCGGGCCGCCACCGCCTCCGCCGCCTCACCGAGCTGCCGGCGGCCCTCCACCGCACAGGGACCGGCCATCATCAGGACTCCCTCGCCTCCAAGTACGGCGCCGTTCCCGAGTGTGATGACCCGATCCGCGGGGTGGTAGTCGCGACTGGCCAGAGGGTAGTCGTTGAGGACTCTGACCACTCTCTCGACCCCATCGAGAGCGGCCACCGCGTCAAGGTCGGAGTCACTCTCGTGCCCCACCACCCCCACGATGGTCCGTTCCCGGCCGTGGGAAACGTGAGGGGTGCATCCGAGCAGACGGATCTTGGCCACGACCGCGCGGACTTGGTCCGGCGTGGCCTTGGACGACATGACGATCATGACCGATCACCGAGGTCAGCGCTCAGGTCGGGGCGGAGCGCCTTGGCGTCACCCAAGTAGACATGCTGGATCTGTCGCTGGGAGAGGACGGTGTTGACCAGCATCAGGGCGCGGATGCAATGCGAGAGCCGGACATCTCCACCGTGCTCGCGGACCATCAGCAGGGGAACCCGGTCGAAGCCCCTGGCCCGGGCGGCCGCGGCGGGGTTGGCCGCGCCCAGATCGGGCTGCAGAGTGAAGACGAGAGCGGCGATGTCCCCCAGCGCAACCCGATTGCGATCCAGCATCAGTCCGAGCATTCCCCCCACCGCATCCTCCAGGGCGGCATCACTGGGATCCGGTCCGACCGTGACCGCACCCCGCACCCCCCGGCAGGCAGGGGTTGTTGCTGGGCCCCTCTCCCCCACCGTTGCCAGGTCCTCTTCCCGCCCAACCTGCTCGCTGGTCATCAACCCGTCTCCTTTCCCCGCAAGGGGTGTGGGAGCGGGGCCGCGGCCCTGACATCAAAAAGGCGCGGACCCCGCTCCGCGCCTTCCGCTGTCTGTGAGTCTCGGCTGGCTACCCGGGACGACGACTCGCGGAAGGCGCGTCGGCAAAATACGCATAGGCGTACTCGCTCGACAGCCCGCGGGTCTGGGTGGCCTGGCCGATCAATACCATTTGCCCGCCAATTCTCGCTGATCACGGGCGGCACGTCAAGCCCAGGCCTGGGCACGATCACCGCCCGGCTCCCGTCCGGGCAAGGAAGTTGTCGACCAGCCCGGGCCCACCCGGAGTCAGAACCGACTCCGGATGGAACTGGACCCCGAACAGGGGACGGTCCCGGTGCCGAAGTGCCATGACCAGCCCGTCGTCGGTGGTGGCATCCACCTCGAGCTCCTGGGGAATGGTTGCCGGGTCCACCACCAACGAGTGGTAGCGACCGGCTGGCAAGGGCGAGGGCACCCCGGCAAAGAGGCCCCGGCCGTGGTGCCGAACCAGGCTCACCTTGCCGTGGACGGGCTCGGGAGCTCGCCCGACGACGGCGCCGAATGCGACCGCGAGGGCCTGGTGGCCAAGGCACACTCCCAACAGGGGGACGTGCGCCGGCAGGGTCCTCACCAGCTCCACGAAGCAGCCGGCCTGCTCCGGCGTGCCTGGTCCCGGGGACAGGATCACCCCAGTGGGGTCCAGGGCGACCAGCTCCGCGGCCGAGGCCGAATCCGACGCCACCACCCTCACCTCGTACCCGGCCACGGCCACCAGCTGCACCAGGTTGTAGACGAACGAGTCCTGATGGTCGACGACCAGGATCACGATGGGTCTCCGCTCGACCCGGCGACTGCGGCCAGGATGGCGGACGCCTTGGCTTCGGTCTCGCGCAATTCACTCTGGGGATCCGAATCCGCCACGATCCCCGCACCGGCCTGGACGTGGACCTGACCGTCGGCGATCACAGCGGTCCTGATGGTGATGCTGAAGTCGAGGTTGCCGGCGAAGGCCAGGTAGCCAACTGCGCCGGCGTAGGGGCCCCTGGCTGTCGGCTCCTCACTGGCGATGATCTCCATCGCCCGGCGCTTCGGCGCCCCCGTCACCGTGCCGGCCGGGAAAGTCGCGAAGAGGGCGTCCAGAGCGGTCATCCCTGGGGCCAGCCGCCCCTCCACCGTGCTCACGATGTGCATCACCCGAGGGAAGTTCTGCACCGCCATCAGCTCGGTGGCCGCGACCGTGCCCGGGTGGCAGACGCGGCCCAGGTCGTTGCGCGCCAGATCGACGAGCATCGCGTGCTCCGCCCGCTCCTTGGGATCGGCCAGGAGTTCCTCGGCCAGCCGTCGGTCACCCTCGGGGCTCTCCCCTCGCGGCCTGGTCCCAGCGATGGGACGCGTCAGCACCCGGTCGCCCGCCACCTTCACCAGCGGCTCGGGCGAAGAGCCCGCCAGCTCCAGCCCTGGGAGCCGGACGAAGAACATCGCGGGAGAGGGGTTGGTGAGACGAAGGCGCCGGTACAGCAGGAACCCCGCCTCCTGAGCGGACGCCGAGAGCCGGCGGGAGAGCACCACCTGATAGATGTCGCCGGCGGCGATGTGCTCCCGCGCCCGCCGCACCGAGGCCTTGAACATCTCGCCGGAGACGTTGGGAGCCACCGCCAGGGTTCGCTCGAAAGCGGCCGGCGTCTCGGGCGGAGCTGGTCGCGCCTGTGCGATCTGGTCTGCCATCGACTGCAGCGCGGCCGCACCGGCCTGGTAGCCACCCTCGGGCTGGACATGGGCCACCAGGCACAGCCGGTTGAGGCGGTGGTCGAAGACCGCCACCCGGTCGATCAGGAGCAGCAGGATGGGCGCGCCCGGCGGCCGACCGCGGCCCTGCGGATACGCGTGGTGGTCGAGCAGCGCCGCCGCCTCGTAGGCCAGCATCCCAACCAGCCCCCCGGCGAGTGTCGGCAGATCGGGCACCGCCGGAGCCCTGAGTTCATGCGCCAGACGCTGGAGCGAGCCCGGGGCGTCCCCGGGCGGCTCGGACCATCCCGCAGCCAGCGGCAGCGGGCGCTGCTGTTGCAGGATTCGAGAGCCGCTCGAGTCGACCACCAAGACCGCCGCGGGATCGCCGGCCACGATCGTGTACGGGCCCGGGTTACCAGAGATGTCAAGGCTCTCCAAGAGCACCCCATGGCCATCCCCGGCGAGGGCGGCGAACGCGTCGAGCGGATTGGCGGCCCCGATCGGGAGCTCGGCCCACATTGGTACCAGTGGCCAAGCTCCCGCCATCCCCGCCACGGTCTCCTGATCGGGCCGGATCACCAGAGGGTCGGACATGTCGCCTCCTAGCTGACAAAAGAAAGAGCCCCGGGTCAAACCCAGGGCTCGGTGTTCGTTCGCCGGTCTATCTAGAGGACTAGAGACGTGCGGACACCGGACCCGGATAGGGCCAGCTCCACCGCCAACCGCGCCCGATCAGACCAGCCAATGTCCCGTCAGTCTGCGCCCACGACACCTTCGGCGTCAACCAGCTGCGGCGCGAAATCCCGGCAATGGGAGCCGCCTGGGCGGCGGCTCCATTGGGTTGCGGCTTCCCCCGCCGGGTTCATCCGGGTGCCACCCTCGTTGGAGACGGACCGAGTATCCTCCGACCGATGAGCGCCCACGGCCCGGCAGGAACTCCCCCGGGCGGGGTCCCGGCGAGCGCCCGGACCGCCGGCCCCTTCGACTCCGACGCGAGTTGGCATCGCCCCAGCCCGCGGCTGCGCCAGATGCGCGTGCTCGAAACCGCCGCCGGGACCATCGGCTGCTTGGCGGTCGGCGCGGTGGCAGCCATCGCCAGCGGTCGCCCCTTGGCCCTGGCGGCGGCGGCGGTCGTGATCCTGGGGGCGGGATGGCTGCTGGCCACGTTCATGGCGCGACGCTCCGGCTCCTGGGGTTACCTGGAAAGGGAGGACGACCTGCTGGTCCGACGGGGGGTCATGTTCCGCCGGCTCTCTGTGGTCCCCTACGGACGCATGCAGACGGTGGAGGTCACGGCCGGGCCGATCGAGCGCTCGTTCCACTTGGCCACAGTTCGCCTGCACACCGCCTCCGCCGCCAGCGACGCCCGCATTCCCGGCCTTGAGGCCCCGGCCGCGAACGCCCTCCGCGACCGCCTGGCCACCGTCGGGGAGGCGCGAGCCGAGGGCTTGTGACAGCGACTCCCATCGCGGACTGGCACCGGCTCCATCCGCTCTCGCCGGTGGTCCGTATCGGACGCAGCTTCATCGGCGTGGTGGCGGTGCTGGCCATCCCCTACCTGTCCCACCCGCAGGGTCAGAATTCCGGCGACATCTTCGACCTCGTCATCATCGCCGTGGCGACCGTCGGCGGCCTCGTCTCGTGGCTGGTGACCCGCTGGAGGGTCGAGACCAGCACCCTCCACGTCGAGACCGGTTTGATCCGAAGGCGCACCACCAGAGTGCCCCTCAGTCGAATCCAATCCATCGACATCGTCAGACCGGGTCTGGCCAGGGTGCTCGGGCTGGCCGAGGTCAGGGTGCGGACGGGCGGAGCGCACCAGGGGGATGCCCGTCTCGCCTATGTGGCAGGAGAGCAAGCCGACAGCATCCGCGCTCACCTGCTGGAGCTGGCCCACGGCCTGACGCCCGCCCAGGCCACCGCCCGGGAGGTCTCGGTGGCAGCCGTCAGCAACCGGCGCCTCCTGATCGCGGTCTGGCTCCACGGCACGACCCAGATACCGGTGCTGCTCACCATCGCGCTCCTGCTCGGAGGGCTGCTGGCCCCGACCCCCGGCGCTCGCACATCCCTGCTCGGAACCACCCTGGTGGTCGCCATCATCGCCGTCGGCACCGTCAGCCGCCAGCTCAACTCCCAGCTGGGATACGAGGTGGTTGAGGCTCCGGACGGCCTCCGCGTGCGCGGAGGCCTGGTGGGGACAGTGGTCGAGACCATACCGCTGCGCCGGATTCAGGCGGTCCGGGAGGTCGAGCCCATGTGGTGGCGCCCGCTGGGGTGGGTTCGTCTGGACGTGGACGTCGCCGGTGGCCAGCGTCGCCAGGGCGAGGACCGGGGTGCGGCCGGACAGCTTCGAGTGCTGCTCCCGGTGGCGACCCGCGCCCAGGCCGCCGAGCTGGTGGCCCGGTTGATCCCGGGGGTCAACCAGCCCTCCTCCCCTCCCCCCGACCGAGCGCGGCTCAAGGCGCCGCTCAGCTTCCACCTCCTGCGAGCCGCTCTCACCACCGAGGTAGCGGCCTGCTCCACCGGCAGGATTCGTCGACTCACGACCTGGGTGCCCCTGTCCAAGGTCCAGAGCGTTCGCTGGGGTCAGGGCCCCGTCCAGCGCCGGCTCCGACTGGCGACAGTTCATCTTGACATCGCCGGGCGCCGAGTTGGGATGTCACTCCGGGATCGGGATTCCACGGAGGCGATCCACTTCGCCGAGACCCTGCCGGACCTCTGCCGCACCGCTCGCGGCACCGCTCGCCGACAGCTGTCACGCGCCGAACCTGGGTCCCGATTCCAGGACTGCGATGGAGCCGGCCCGGCCTAAGCTATCGGGATGCGCGCAGCCACCATAGTTGACGGGGAATTGCGGTGGCGGCAGCATCCCGATCCCGCACCCCGGGATTCCCAGCTGCTGGTGCAAGTCCGGGCGGCCGGCGTCAACGCCGCCGACCTCCTGCAGCTGAGGGGCGGCTACCCCCCGCCTCCTGGGGTGGCCCCGGACATCCCCGGCTTGGAGGCGGCCGGTGAGGTGATCGCGGTCGGGCCCGGGGTCTCCCGATTTGGCATCGGCGACCGGGTCATGGCGCTGGTCGGAGGCGGCGGCCAGGCGGAGTTGGCGATCCTGGACGAGACCGCGGCGATGGCGGTGCCGGACTCGCTCTCGTGGGAAGCGGCCGGGGGCTTCCCGGAAGTGTTCATAACCGCCTACGACGCCCTCTTCACGCAAGCTGAGCTCGGCCTGGGAGATCGCGTGCTGGTCACCGGTGCTGCTGGTGGCGTGGGCACGGCGGCCGTGCAACTGGCGGCACTCGCGGGCGCGACCGTGACCGCCTCCGTCCGCACCGCGGCGATGCGCCCAGAGCTGATCCGGCTGGGTGCCAACCAGGCGCTGGACCCCGAGGAGGCGCTGCGGCAGGGGCCATTCGACCTGGTGCTCGAGCTGGTGGGTGGGCCCAGTGTCGTCACCAGCCTCGAGAGCCTGGCCGTGGGGGGGCGGATCGCCGTGATTGGGCTGGCGGCGGGCCGCACCACGGAGCTCAACCTCGCTTCTTTGATGGTTCGGCGGGCACGGATCTTCGGCTCCACGCTGCGGGCCCGGAGCCTGGCGGAGAAGGCCATCGTGGTCGGCCACGTGACCGCGCACGTGCTCCCCCTCCTCGCCAGCGGACAGATCCGGGTGCCGGTGATGGCGACCTATGGGATGGAGCGAGCTGCGGCAGCCTATCGGCGCCACGCCCTGGGAGGCAAGCTGGGCAAGATCGTCCTGGTCCCTGGGTATCGGGACCCAGAGGAGTAGAAGGGCGGCGGACCACAGGTCGAGGCGGTCCCGCTCATGGCCGAGCCGCCGACTCCTTGACACGATCCAAGGTGATGGTGGCCGGATTCCAAACCATGCCCTCGGAACCGCTCTTTGGCAGGGGAGCTCGCCAACCGGCCCAGACCACCACGGCAAGTTCAACCCCTTCAATCTGGCCCATAGCCTCCCGCTCCTGGCGCTGCTTCCCGGGAGCGGCTCAGCTTGGAAGGAGTGCCGGCTGCCCTCCAATTGCTAAAGTTGGTCCATGGAGGGTCCCAGACCGGTGCCGCGCTTGGCGGTGCCGACCCTGGAGGTCCCGGCTCCCGAGCCCACCGGGCAACTCGCCTTCTGGAGCGAGGTCGGGATCGCGCCGATGCCGGTTCGCGAGATCGCCAGCCCGGAGATGGTCCGTGAGAGGGTGACCGCGCTCGCCCGGGAGATCGCTGCCGAGCTTGGCGGCGAGCCCCTGACGCTGGCGGTAGTCCTGCGAGGGGCATTCGTCTTCGCTGCCGACCTGGCCCGGGAGCTGATCTCCAACAAGATGGAGAACCTCCTCGTCACCTTCTTCCATGCCAGCAGCTACCGGGGCACCAAGGCTTGGCGCGCGCCGGTGATCCAGGAGTTGGGTGAGAGTAGCGTGGACGGCAAGCAGACGATCCTGATCATCGACGACATAGTCGATGAGGGCCACACCGCCGAGGCGATGATCAAGCGGCTCGCCTCGCCCACCAGAAGGGTCGAATACTGCGCCCTGCTCGATCGCCCGGAGGCTCGGGCCGTGCCGGTCTATCCACGCTACGTCGGCTTCAAACTGGCCGGGCCAGGGTTCGTGGTCGGCTACGGGCTCGACTATGACGACAAGTACCGCGAGCTGCCCTACCTCGCCCAGTGGATCCCGGCGCCCTCGCTCGTCCAGTAGCCCTGCCGGGGCGGGAAACTGCACCGCCGCAAACTGCGCCCTGATCTCCCCCCGGGTCCCCGAGCCGATCAGGGGCGCCCTGATGCCGCCTCCCGGCTCCCTTCGGGACCAGCCACCGGAGGGCGACCGACGCTCCCAGCTGTGAGCACCAAGTCGACCACGCCTCCGACGCTGGCGCCGACAGCCCAGCCGAAGGCGGCGCCTCCCGTGGCGCCGGAGCTGCGGTCGATGGAGGAAGGCCCGAGGAGGCGGGGATGGGTGAGACTCATCCAGGTCCGACCGGACCCGAGGCGGGGTCGCCCGTGCGGGATGCCGGCACCCATTGGTCAAGCTCATCGCCGCCGAGAACCGCAGCCACCCAGGCGCGGAACCTATCCCGAATTCCATAGCGGTTCCCGTCGAGCCCACTCAGTGCGACTTCGACCAGACCCACGTGCGTGAGCGCGGCCAGGTGGT
>JAKAWF010000475.1 GCA_021817025.1 bacterium | reverse complement strand
TCCCAGGTTTGGATGTGGGTGGTGGAGTCCTCGGTGTTGCCGTCAGCCACCCGATGGGCCAGGGGCACCGCACCATCGGCGGCCACGGTGAGGATCCAGACCAGCTGCTTGAGGTCGGGGCGGTGGTCCTTGGAGAAGCCGTGGGTCGCCAGCACGGTCGGTTTGCCGCCCCGCGGCCTCCCGGTGGCCCGGGCGAAGGCGCCGCTCAGGCGCACGCTGGTGGAGTCGTTGTGGAGCTGGGAGCAGTCCACCTCGAACTCCGAGATCGCCCTCAGCACCAGCTGGTTGAGCAGGGTGGCCCGGTCGGCGTCGAAGAGGAGGGCCAGCGCCCGCCCTACCCGGTCGTCGTTGAGCAGCTCCACATCACCCGGGTGCAGCCCCAAGGTGGCCGGGTCGCGGCGCGCCGCCCACTCGCCCAATGCATACACCGGCTCATGGTGGAGGCAGATGTTGCGAATGGCCACCCCCAGGGCCCGCGCCGGAGAGAGCCGGGTGCGCGCGTCACCCCCTCCAACGGCGGTGTGCAGCCACTGGTTGAGGGCCAGGCGGCGGCAGAAGTGGTCGACCAACGGTAGAGCGTCGAGCACCTCGGTGTGGAGGTTGAAACCTCCTCCCGGGGCCACACTCGCCTCGGTGGTCATGGCCTACATGGTATACCATGTAGGCGGGCATGCACAAGCATCACCTTCCCATCCATGGCTAGCCGCGAGCAACTACGCGCGGAGCGGATCCGGCGCCAGCTGGCTCGCCTGCTCGCGGACCCCGAAGGCACCCTGCCCGGCAGCTTGGTGGTGCGCTCGCTCCGCTGCGGCCGTCCGGGCTGTGCCTGCCATGCCGACCCACCCCAGCTCCACGGCCCCTACGTCCAGTGGAGCTGCAGCTTCCAGGGCCAGCGGGTCAACCGCTGGCTCTCCCCCGAGCAGGTCCAGCTCTACCGCTCCCAGATCGATCGGGGCCGGCATCTCAAGGAGCTTCTCGCCGAACTCGATGCCGCCGAGATCCTCCGCGTTGAGCGCGAGCAGGGGTGGGGGGCCTGAAAGCCCTCTCAGATGTGCGGAAAGCCAGCCACCCCGCTGCGCCCGAGGCGCGTGCCCTGGCTGGAGTCCAGCCCACCACCGGGTAGAAAGGACAGGCAAGCTCCAGCCGAACTCAGCAGAACTCGCCTCCTCGCTCAGACTTGCGTCTTTCCCCAGGCCATCCAAAGTGTGGGGCGGAGGGAGAACCGGGACGAGGCTTCTTGGCGGGAGCCGATTTCCGACTGCAAAGCACCAATTACCCGGGCGTCGACCGGCCGTTCTCGGTGTACAACGGCGGCTGCCCCAACTGGCCTGAGGGCGCGGATTCAGGCCGCCACGGCGATGAACGTTGTCCAGGGGGATGTCGGCACCACCTGGTCAACCGCGTAGCCGGTGGCTTCCAAAAGTCGGCGCAGCTCGACTTCGGTGCGTTCTCGGGACCCGAACATCACATGCATGTGCAGGTCGAGCACCAGCGTCCTGCGGTCGCGCGGAGCGCCCACCGGTCCTTCCGGCAGCGCCGACTCCACGACCAAAAGACGAGCGCCCTGCTGCATGGCGCGCCGACAGGTAGTGAGAATCTCGGCCGCACGCTTGTCGTCCCAGTCGTGCAGGATCCGCTGCAGCAGGTAGACGTCGGCGCCACTGGGTATCGCGTCGAAGAAGCTGCCCACGACGAGATCGCACCGTTCGCGCACCCCACGAGCCCGCAGAAGCGCATCCGCGCCGTGGAGCCCGGACTCCAAGTCGAAGATGGTCGCACGGAGCGAGGGATGGGCCGAGAGGAGACCCGCGACCAGCGCACCCTTGCCGCCACCTACGTCGACCACTCGGCGCGACCCAGAGAAATCGAACGCTTCGAGAAGTTGCGGGACCAACATTGCGGCCTGCTCAGCCATAAGAGCGCTGAAGCCGGCCGCCACTTCGGGTGTCGATTGGGCCCTGTCCCAGAACGACTGCCCGTGAGCGAACTCAAACGCCACCCCGCCATCTCGGAGAGCGGAAGGCAGCTCGCCCCAGGCTCGCCAATACCCGTACTCGACGAGACCGATCGCGAAGTTTCGGAGGCTCCCGGGTACGTCTTCCCGCAGCAGGTCGCCCATCTCGGTGTTGGAGAATCGCTCGTCTGGCCCCTGCTCCAGGATGCCCACAGCCGCCAGCGCCCGCATCAGGCGGTCGAGTAGCCCTGGGTCGACCCCCACTTGGGCAGCGACATAAGGGGCCGTGCGGGGCCCTTGGGCGAGCACATCGAAAATGCCCAGTTGCGCTGATGTGTGGATCATCTGAGTGATCCGGTACCCGTTGATCAGCTCGCTGAGCTGGTCCCGCGGCGTTGACACGGGCGGCAGTATAGTGGCCTCCAGGTGGCCACGCACGGAGTCCGCGGGTCGGCCCCAGGTCAACCTCAGAGTCCCATCCTTGCCAGGCGGCGCCCGGGCGATGGGGTCAGTCCAGTTGAGATCGTTGGGCGCCGCGGCGTCCCCGGCCCCGTCCCGGACCTCCGCAGAGGGCCGAAGCCTGGGGCCTCGTCGTCGGTGGTTGCGGAGACCCAGCTCCCCGGGGGGGCCGTCTTGCCCGACTTCCACAACCAGCAGTGTGGTCGGGCGTGCGGCGGGCTATGCCCTGAGGTCAATTGTAAGGTGCCGTGCCCGTCCCGGGCTCTTATCGCGCCGGCAGACGCCGGCCCACACGGCGGAGGAACTGGCGTCCCGTTTCCTTGAAACGTTTCACCTTGTCCGGTCGTTCCCCGGCCGCGGCCGGAGCTGGGCAGGCCACGGCTAGACCACCCGCGGGGCCCCGCCGACCGGACGGGCACCGCCCATCCCGGATGGCTGGCACGCGCCAGCGGTCCTCACTCTCTCCGGTGTGGCCGGGCAAGGACCGACCCCATGCACGGCGCTCCCCTGGCTCGACCCCATGCACGAGGGTCCGAATCCGCCCAAATCTGGAGCAGGTGTTTAAGCGGCCGTTGCCCCCACAGTACTGCAAAACTGAAGTCAAGTCCCTTTGATTGGTGGAAATTAGGGAGGGGGACTGGGGGCAGGTCATCAGGCAGCCAGTCCTGCGGTGAGGGGGTTGGTGAGGAGCTGCTGACCGTCGCCTGAGAG
>JAKAWF010000474.1 GCA_021817025.1 bacterium | reverse complement strand
TGGTCCTTGGGAATGAGGCCGAGCAGGGGTCCAACGGGTGCCCCCGCGGCCGGCGGGGTAGCGCTCAGGCCGCGCAGCACGAGAGCCTCCCCACGTCTCGGGTGAACGTCTGGGCGGCCAGTTTGAGACTCTCGGCCATGGTGAGGTAGGGGTGGAGGGTCGCCGCCAGCTCGGCGGTCGTGATCCCGTGGCAGATGGCGAGGACGGTGGCCGAGATCACATCGCCCGCTCCGTCCGCCAGAACCGTGGCCCCCAGAAGCCGTCCACTCCCGGCCTCCGCCACCAACTTCACCAGCCCCCGGGTGTCCCGGTTGACCAGTGCTCGGGGGACGGCGGAGAGCGGCATGACGGTGGTCCTTACCTCCCTCCCCTGGGCCCGCGCCTGAGCCTCGGTGCTGCCGGCCGAGGCCAGCTGGGGCGCGGTGCAGGTAACTCGCGGCAGCCCCAGCAGGTCCACCTCGAGATCGCCGCCCAGGAGGGCATTCCCCACCGCCAGCTGACCCTCGTAGGCGGCGACGTAGACGAACTGGGGCCCACCGGTCACGTCCCCGGCGGCGAACACGCGCGGGTTGGAGGTGCGCAGGTGGGAGTCCACCATGACGGCTCCCGGCCGTCAACCTCAACCCCGGCCGCATCTTGCGCGGGCACCCCGTTGGACTCATCCGGACCGAAGCATCGAAGGACCCTGCGAGCGGGCAGCCGGACAGGCGGAGCTCGCCGAGCAGCATGCGAGCGGGCCGAGGTACGTCTGTGGTGTCGATCTCACGGGCGCGGCTCCCAGCGGAACCAGCGCACCGAGGCGACGAGACCGATGATGGCCCAACCCGTGAGCTCGAGAAGATCCGCAACGTCGAAGCCGTGGCTGCCCGGGGTCGGCACAAGCGCCAGCTTGACCGCCTCGCTGAAGGGCTTGACCGGGAAGACCCTGGTGAGGGCGTCGAACCATTCGGGGAGTCTGCCGAACGGGATGAAGACGTTGGAGGCGAAGAAGAGCGGGAAGATGGAGAGGTTGACGACGGCCGTGGCGGCGTCAGAGTTGGGGATGGCGGCGCTGATCGCCAGACCCAGCAGGGAGAAGACGAGAGCACCGACGACCAGGGTGATGGTCAGCGCCGGGAGTGTCGCGGTGGGAAAGCGGACACCGAACGCCAGGCAGGCAACGGCGAGGGAGATTGCCACCAGGACAAGGGACACCTCGATGGCGTTCACGGCCTGGCCCAGGAGATAGCTGCGCGGCGGGATCGGGGTTCCACGAATGCGCTTCAGCAGACCGCATTCTCGGGCGATGGTGGAGGTGACCGCGAGATTTGTGTAGCAGGCCTGGGCGATCGAGTAGACGAGAATGGCGGCGAGGGTGAAGGTGGTGTCTTTGACCTGCTGGCCGTTGATGCTCAGCGTCTCATGGCCGAAGGACAGGGTGAACACCACCAGGAAGAAGAGGGGAAGGAATAAGGTGGAGAAGGCTGCCCCCGGGTTGCGGAGGAGGACCTGGTTCGCGTAGCGGGTGAAGTGGCGGATGAGGGAGAACTCGGCGATCACGGCGATGGCTCCCTGGTGAGCTCAAGGTAGACTTCCTCCAGGGTCGGGCGAGTCACCTCGAGATCGTCCAGTGAGCCGCCCCGTTCCAGCGCCCAGCTGGTCAGCCGGTGCAGCGAGGAGGTGGGGTCGTGCGTAACCAGCTCGATGGTGCCCTCGCCCACGGGCTCGCCGAGCGGAGGAGTAAGGCCCGGCGCCACCCGGAACCGGATGGTGGCGGGGCGTCCCGCCCGCCCGCCGATGGTCGCCGGGCTGCCCTCTGCGATCACCCTGCCACCGCAAATCACGGCCACGCGATCGGCGAGCTGCTGGACCTCCTCCAGGTAGTGGGAGGTGAGCAGGACCGTGGTACCGCTGCGGGCCAGGCCGCGGATCGCCTCCCAGGCGCCGATTCGCGCGGCGGGATCGAGGCCGGCCGTCGGTTCATCGAGGAAGATCAGGTCCGGGTCGCCGACCAGGGCCACGGCGACATCGACGCGGCGGCGCTGCCCTCCCGAAAGACGCCGGACGCGGACGTCGCGTTGCTCGGTCAGGCCGACTAGCGCAAGGACGTCACTGGCCTCGCGCCGGCGCGGGTAGCATTGCCCCAGGAGCTCGACCGTTTCTGCGACGGTCAGGAAGGGGTCCAGAGCCGTCTCCTGAAGCACGATCCCTATGCGCTCACGAAGGCCACGCTCACGGTCCCTAGGGTCGAAGCCCAGCACTCCGACAGTGCCGCCGTCCCGGCTTCGGAATCCCTCAAGGATCTCCACAGTCGAAGTCTTGCCGGCACCATTGGGGCCGAGCAGGGCGAACACCTCCCCCTCCTCCACCTGGAAGTCCAGGCCGACCAGGGCCGTACGAGAGCCGTAGGCCTTGCGCAGCCCGCTAACCTCGATGGCGGCCGCCATGCTCCTCCTCATTCAGCCCCCGGGCGGGGATCTGAGTTAGTCTTCCTATATAGCATGGTCATCAAGTGACTAGATTGTCAAGTAAGCGAAGTGGGCGCCCTTTGGTGGAGGCGGTGCTCCTAGAGCTCCGGGCACTGAGCACCGACGTCGACCGCCTCGATGAGGCGGCGGCCCAGCGGTTCGGCCTGAACAACACGGACCTGCGCGCCCTGGACATCATTGACCGTCAGGGCGGTGCCTCCCCGACCCACCTCGCAAAGGCGCTTGGCCTGACGACCGGAGGAGTCACCACGGTCATCGATCGCCTTGAAGCAGCCGGGTACGCTCGCCGTCACCCTGACGGCAGCGACCGGCGCCGCCGCGTGGTCGTGGCGGCCCCGAAGACCGGCAAGGCTCGCGAGGCGGTGTTCGGTGCCCTGATGGGTGCCGTGCGAGAACTCGCCGCGAGCTTCTCGGATCAGGACCTGGCCGCGATCCACGACTTCCTTGCCCGCCACCGGGAGATCGTGAACGCACATTCTGACCGCCTGCTCGCTTCACGGCCGAGGCCGGTGCCGTCGGGGGGTGTCGGAGACACACGGACAGCCTCAGGACGAGGCCGGAACGCCTCCAAGTCGGGGCCGGAGGCCCAGGTTGGCGCGCAGAGGTGAGCCGTCCGGTGCCCAGCTCGGCCGATGCTGCCAAGAGAACCCCACCGC
>JAKAWF010000473.1 GCA_021817025.1 bacterium | reverse complement strand
CTTGGCCAGGTAGTGGTCGATCCGGTAGATCTGCTCCTCGCTGAAGGCCTCCTGGAGCTGCCGGTTCAGCTCCCTCGAGCTATCCAGGTCGTGGCCGAACGGCTTCTCCACCACCACCCGGCGGCTGGGATCTCCGCGCTGGTTGAGGTGGGCAGCGGCCAGCCCCGCCAGGATGGGGAGGAACACAGTCGGCGGGGTGGCCAGGTAGTAGACGACCTGGGAGACGTCGGCCTGGCTGGTGGCGAGCTGCTGGTAGGCCCGCGTGTCTGAGTAGTCCAGCCGCACCCACTGCGCGCGGGCGGCCAGCTTGGCGGTCTTGGGGTCCGACTCCAGTTCAGCGGCAAAGGTGGCGCTGTCCCAGGCCGAGCGCCCAACCCCCACCACCCGCACCTCCTCTCGCACCTCGCCGCGCTCGCGGGCGGCCTGAAGTGCGGGCAGGACCTTGCGCCTGGCGAGGTCTCCCGAAGCCCCGAAGACGACCAGGCTGGTGGTGCCGATGGCAGCATCCGAATTCACCAGCCAATTGTGACAGCGAGCGTGGGGGGCCAGTCGGCGCCACCTTCCACGGCATCAGCCGGACGGTGGGCTGGTCGGCGGGGCGGGAGGACCAGGGACCCTTGTCGAGCGCGCCGGCTTCGAGCGATGGCCCGGGCCCAACGGGCTGGCCTGGGCCGCCTGGCCCTGCTGGGTAGTGGGTCAGTTTGCCAAAGGGTGCGGCTCTTCTGGAGGGACGGGTTCTTGGGATTCTCAAGGTGCCAGCGCCGAGGGAAGAGCTCCCAAGGGCTGAGCCTCGGCAGATGCCGGAGGAGTAGCTCAAGCTGCACCAGGCCGACCAACGGTTGGCCTTGAGGAGTATTGGGGCCCCACTGGCGCTGGGCATGGGGTCGCAGCCACCACTCAGGCTGCCTCGGGAACTCGATTCCGTCACCGGGGGCGTCCCTCCAGAAGAGCCGCACCCGTTTGACCATTCGGCGAGCGCAATCCCCCGGATTCAGCCGTGGGGAGGGGGTCAAGCGAACACCAAGACGTCGGTCCAGCTCTTCGATCCTGGTTCTCATTGTCTGTGTCCTGGCCCGGGCGCTGGCGATGGCGTGGTCCCCGCAGCCGCGAGCCTGGGTCCCGGGACCGACTCGTCGGGTTCCGAGCCTTCCTCTCGGTCCCATCAGCGGGCTCGTGTCGACCCTGCCCGGGATGCTCGCCATGAGGGTCCTGTCGCTCGCGGCAGCTACTTGGCCGAAAGCACCTATGGATGTCACCTTGCGCGAATGGGACGCAATGACAGCGGTATAGTTTTGCGGAAAGTAGCTATTCTGGTATACTTTAGGCGAAGTGAGGTCGAAGGTTCGCCCATCGGAAGTTGTCGATGCGTTGATCGCCGGGGGACGCTATTGGGCAACGACCGCTGAGCTCCAGGAGCTCATGGGACAGGCGGAAATCGGCTTACGAAAAGCAATATCGCGCTTGATCAAGGATGGGCGTCTCTTCCATCCCACGCGGGGATTCTACGTCGTCGTGCCAGCCGAGTATCGGTCCTGGAAGGTGGTGCCGGCCGAGTGGTTCCTCGACGGCATGATGACGCATCTCGGCCGCGATTACTACGTCGGCTTCCTGAACGCTGCGGCCTTCCACGGAGCCTCGCACCAGGCCCCTCAGACGTTCCATGTCTTGACGACGTACCCGCCTCTGAGAGATCGCGACATCCAGCGTGTCCGGCTGCGCTTCACCGCCAGCGAACATGCGGCTGACATGCCGACCCAGCGCTATCCCGTCCACACGGGTTATGTGACGGTGGCGACGGCCGAGACGACGATCGTCGATCTCGCATGGAGGCCGAGGTTCGGAGGTGGCATCAGTAATGTTGCGACTGTCCTGAGGGAGATCGGTGAACTCGACCCCGAGATTCTTGCCCGGATATCGCCGCTCAGGGGTCGGCCGACGGTGCGCCGCCTCGGCTGGTTGATCGAGCGGCTCCGTCCAGATCTTGATGTGCACTGGTTGCGAGTCGTGGCCCGGCCGGAAGAAGGTGAGCCATCCCTCTTGGTCCCCGGCCCTAGGTCTGGCGCGCTCGACCGGGGATGGGGTCTCCGGATCAATGCGACGGTGGAGCCTGACGTTTGATACCGGCCGCACACATAACCGCGTGGGGCGGGACGGCGCCCTGGCCGACCGAAGCCGACATCGAACAGGACTTGATCTTGTCGCGGCTAATTGTGGAGATCGCCAACAACGACTTGCTGGGTGACGAGCTGACCATGCGCGGCGGCACTTGTCTCCACAAGCTCTATCTGCCCACGCCCTTGCGCTACTCGGAGGATCTCGACTACGTGCGCCGTACTCGTTCGGGCATTGGTCCTTACCTGGACGCCCTGCGCAGGATCGCGACCGGGGTCGGGCTCGTCGAAGGCGGCCGCACCCAGGTCGGGCAGCTGGTGCACATGACCTTCACCGCTGACTCGACCCATGGACAGCGGCGCATTCGAGTCAAGATCGAGATGAACATCCGAGAGACCGAATCCTGTTTTCCGAGAAGGTCGCGTCCGTACCAGGTGTTGTCGCGCTGGTGGTCGGGTCGGGCCGGGATCAACACTTTCCAACTCGAGGAGTTGCTCGGGACCAAGCTCCGTGCCTTGTACCAGCGACGCAAGGGGCGAGACCTTTTCGATCTCTGGCACTTTCTGACCGCGACCAGCGTCGCCGACGAGCGAATCATTGAGGCGTTCAATCACTACATGCGAGAGGGTGCTTTCACTTGTCCCGATCTCGCGGCCAATCTGTCAGCGAAGCTGTCCGACCGGGACTTCGCCAGCGATCTGAGCGAGTTGGTGGTCGCCCCACCCCCAAACCACGAGCTTGCGGGTGCCGCCGATCTTGTCATGGAGCGACTTGGTAGCCGTTTGGCCAAGGCTCCACACATGGATGAGATCGCTGGTGGCGGATGGCGCTCAGCTACACCAAGGCCCTGAGGGACCTCGTTGCGGGGGTCGCGTCCGTCGATCCGCAGGAGTTGCGAACAGTTGCTCGTACAATGCGGTATAGTGAGCAGAGATGAACTTGAAGGAGTGGGCGAGGCTACAGGGGATTCACCCAGTGACCGCATACCGGTGGTTCCGGGATGGGAAGCTGCCAGTG
>JAKAWF010000472.1 GCA_021817025.1 bacterium | reverse complement strand
TCTGGTGAGACATCCCGGTGGAGGATGCCCCTGCTATGCAGGTGAGACAACCCTCGGCAGAGTTGGCGACTGAGGCGAAGGAGCCCGTCCACAGGCATCGGCCCCACGCCCCGAAGCAAGTCAGTGAGCGTCCCACCGCTCAGGTACTCGAATACCATGTACTGAATGGAGATGGTTGGGTCATTCTCATAGTCGAACAGGGAGACGATGTTGCCGTGGCCGCCGACCCTGCCGAGCACCCTTGCCTCGCGGGCGGTCCCCTCCGGATCGTCCGCCATCGCCTCTACCTTCACTAGGGAGAGCGCAACCAGCTTCCCCATCTTTGTGTCCTGGGCCAGATACGTCCGCTTGCGGTCGCCATCGCCCAGCAGACGCTCGACCCGGTATCTGTGGGCGAACAGCTGGCCGGGCAGCAGCTCGTCAGGAAGCTCCGCAGGCCGTACCTTCCCGATCATGGGTGCTCTCATCTGTGTCCCTTGAGTGGCGCGCATTCGGCAATTGTGGATACTTCCGCTCTGGAATGGTACCCCTGCGCGCCAAGACGGCAAGAGTGGGCTTCAGGACAGCGGCCCACATCCTCCCAGTCGGCTCCTAGAATGAAGAGCCTCCCTGATTCGTTCCGAGCCGTCGGGGGCATCAGCTCAAATCTTGGACGTCCCCAGCGGACCACCGAGTCAGGGCCGAGAGGGGCGAACGGTTGTGTGGCCACCCGACCTATGCCTGCCAATCTACCCCGGTGCGCTGGCACGATCTGCTCATCCTCCGGCGAGTCGATGAATTCGAGAGCGCAGTACCCGGATCGTTCTTGACCGGTCATTCCCTGAGTGAGAGGTTGCGGGAGGGAACAGTTCCTCAACCGAACGACTGCACCTCCTTCGATTGAGAGTTGTTCCTCGCTCGAGACCGAGGCTACCTGACCTGCCAAGACATCGTCATGGGCGGCTTGAAGGTGGCGGCTCCAGCGAGGAACGCGCACGTATGGTGCTGTACCGGCCCAGGTTTCCTGGACAACTCGGGCAAGTCGCTTGTACCAAGCTGCATCAGGCGGCCGATTCCAGCGCCAGCATCACGCGCGCAGTGCTGGGCGTTCGTTAGTCGCGCTTAGAGGTGGGGTCTTGAGCTTGCTGGAAAAGGGAGCAGCGAGTCCGCGAGCTGAGGTCAAGTTGGGCGATTCTCTCCGGGTGTGACTGCGGTGCCAGCAGCCGCCTGGGCTGCTGGCGGTCGATCCGGTCCAGGACACCCGGGCTGGTACCGCCGATCCTCGACACGCGGAGAGGTCAGAGGCAGGGCGCGGGTGGAGACCGCCTGACCGAACTGACCGATCCCGGACAAGCACAGCCGCTTTGGTCGCCACGAGATGTCCAGCAGTGCCGCCCCACTCGAAACGTCGGTCGGCCAACAGCACGGGATCGGAGAGGAAGCGGAGGAAGCAGTCAAGCGCCCTCACTGCACTCTACCTCGGGACGGGTTCGCCGCCCCCACTAAGCCAGCCCCGCACCTCCGCCAGCCCCTTCGCCCCGAGGTACGGCTCTACGCCCCACACCCGCCCCCTCGCATTCGGGTGCGGGAGCGCGACCAGGTGTCGGCGGTGCCCCCCGATGTCGGCGACCACTCGCTCGCCGGTCTTAACCTCGATCCCGAGACGATCCTTGAAAGCCCATCGAGCCACGTCGCCAACCACCACGAGCACCCGAGCTGGGGAGACCCGGAGGACCCGGTCCAGGTATCGACTAGCGCAGGTGGCGGCGGCTTTCCAAGTCCCTTCCTGGTGCTGGGATCCGCAGTGGACCACTTCGGTCATGGCGTAGTCGGTGCCTGGCCTCACAGGTGTATTGCCGAGCAACTCCTGGGCAACACGCTTGGTCCAGACCCAGTAGCGCACCGAGAACGCGTTCTCGCCGTTCTTGTCAACCAAGACGGTCCCGTCGATGATCCCGGGCCGCTGGCCGTCGTCGAAGGCGCCGTCTTCAGAGACCAGGATCTCCTCATCAGGGGAGGCCATTGTGATGACCTCATCCGGTCCTGGGACAGATCCGCGATCGCCTGCGCCGGGGTTCGACGCGACGAAGAGGATACGGGCCTCGGACAGATGGCCGACCCACGGCTCCGGGAAGTACCGTCGGCCGTCCGGAGCCGTCCCATACCATGCGACGACGTCGGCGCACGGCTCAGACGAGTCGACCAGGGCGGCAGTCACCAGGGGACAGCGGGCAATCGCAAGGAACACGTCGCGAGCTTCCGGGTTCATGGCTCGACCTCTCGTTCTACGGCCCTAAGGGCAGCTTCGGTGGTGGCCCAGCTGCCTTCATCCTCAGAGCATCGGAAGCCGTCCGCATCGCGAAGATAGCGCTCGGGGTTGAAGTCGGCAGTCACTTGCTCAGGTTAAGCCGCCAGACTGGCTTGGAGGCGGGTCGGTTAGACCGCGGCGGGTCCCCGGCACTATTGGCCGGGAGAGGAAGTAGGCGGAGGGGAATCTCGGGGTCGAGTCCGAGGCCGGGCGGCCCATTCCCGCTTGCTCAAACCGACCGCTTTCGGCCTCGGTCCACGCTCGGCTCAATCCGAGCCCGAGATCAGTCCAAGCCGTGCACAAGACACCGGTAGCGGCGTGTACAAGCCCAGGCCGGAAGGCCCCAGGGTCCAGCGAGTTGGCAGGATCCGCCGGATACGAGTTGCGCCTCACGACTGAGACGATTCGACCAAGCCGCCCAAGGATCGTATTACCTTCTCTACCTCCTGGCGTCCCCGCATCCAACCCCAACACCGGTCCCCACGCGGCACGGCGTCGTACCTGGCGAGGGCTACCACCGCTGCCAGCGGGCGACAGCGCTCGCACCACCGTGTTTGACCAGTGGGCGGACGCGCCGAGCAAAGTCCGCATGTGGCCGAGGGGGCATTCCGCCCACCGCTGCTGTTGGCCACGGTCAACCCTCCATGAAGGGATCTGACATGTCGTCAGTGATCCCGCTCTTGTCCGCTGCCAGACACAGCCGGACCGGGTCTTCTCCCGGAGGCACCTTGCGCGGATCGAGGTTGCCGGAGCGGCAAGCCGGGAGGCTTCACGCCGCACACTCTGAACCCATCGCCATCATAGCACTGTCAGACGGCAATCGCCCACGGATAGCTAAGGGCGC
>JAKAWF010000471.1 GCA_021817025.1 bacterium | reverse complement strand
GATCTGTTCCGGCGCGAGGTGGCGGAGCGGGTGGTGGACGCGGCTCTGGTCAAGCGCTTCGCCTTCGACCTGGAGCTGCTCGTGCTGGCCAGCCACTTCGGCTACCGGCGGATCATCGAGTCCCCGGTCAAGATCGACTACCAGTTCCAGAGCACGACCAACCTCAGGGCGGTCTTCCTGGTCCTCTGGGACACCGCGGCCATCTACTACCGGCTGCGTCTGATCCGGTGGTACGACCGTGCCGAGCCCAGAGGGCGTACCCTCCTGGGCGAGGACCTGCCCGCCCCCTTCGGTGGAGATTGAATTGGCAGCAGAGGTGGAGCCACCCCGGGGCGAGGTGAGGCGGGCCGCCCGCGCCGGGGTGCTGCTGGTGGTGGCCGGGGGCGTGACCGGGATCCTCAACCTCCTCTTCAACGTGGTGGTGGCCAGGGGGGGCGGGGTCAGCGCCTACGGGGCGATAGGGCCCTTGCTGATGCTGGCGACGGTGGCGGGGCTCTTGGCGACCGGACTTCAGTACGGGGTGGCCCGGGTGGCGGTGCTGGCGCCCAAGCCGGCTCCCGAGCTGGTGCGGATGGCGTTCCGAGCGGTCCTGCCCTGGGTCCTGCCCACCTTGGTCCTGGCTGTGCTGGCCTGGCCGATCGCGGGCTTCCTCCACCTCTCGTCGCCACTGCCGGTCCTGATCGTGACGCTCCTGGCCGCGGTCAGCGTGACCGGCGCCGCGGTCAGCGGGCTTCTGATCGGGCTGCGCCGGTTCCGGGTCATCGCCGGCCTCGGAGTGGGACTCACGGTGCTCCGTCTCGGGCTGGGCTTCCTGGTCGGCCATGGCGGGGCGGCTGTCGACGGCAGCATCCTCGCGTCGCTGGTCCCGAGCCTGGGCTCGCTGCTCTTGGGATTGGCCATCCTCCTCTACTCCCGGGGGCCCAGCGGCCCAGCCGGCGTCGCCGTCCGACCGTCCAACCCCGACGGGATCCAGCGCACCGGATTCTTCGGGGCCCTGATCGCGGGAGGGCTGTGGACCATCTGGGGGGTGCCGCTCCTCTTCTCCCGGCACGCCCTGAACTCGGTTGGGGCGGGGGACTTCGCCGCCAGCCAGCTGCTCGCCGGCGGCATCATCTGGGTCACCGCGCCCCTGGTGACGGCCTTCTACCCCACCATCGTCCGCCACCGGCACCGGTCCCCGGTGCTCATCGGAGCACTGGGGACGCTCGGCATCGCTTTGGTGGGGCTCCTCATCCTGACTGCGGTTGGCCCCCTTCTGATCGGAAAGCTCTACGGCGGCCACTTCAGCGGCTCGCGCGAGCTGTTCCTGGTGCTGGCGGTCTCGGCCACCGCCGCCGCCTGTGCCACCTTCGCCTGCTGGGCGGCGCTCGCACGCCGGCGGGCAACGCGGCTCATGCTGGCTTTCCTCGGCCTGGCTTTGCTCTTGGAGTTGGGATGGGATGGGGTGTTCGGTCACACCGGCCTGGTGCTGGCCGCAGGACCGGTCCTGGCGCTCACTCTGAGTGGGGGCGTGGTCGCCGCAGCCGCCCTCATCTCCCGGCGCCTGGTCCAGACCTCGGCTCCCGAGGTCGCGGAGACCCCGGCTGTCGGCATCCTGTCCTCTTCAGCCCGGTCCGAGCGGTGAAGATCCTGATCCTCAACTGGAAGAGCCCCACGGATGCCACCGCGGGCGGGGCCGAACGATATGTGCTCGAAGTCGCCACTCGCTGGGCCGATGATGGGCACCAGGTCACGATCTTTGGCCCCCGAAGCGAGGCGAACCCAACGGCTGTTCTGAACGGCCGCCCCAATCTCCAATATGTCGGGGCTGGGTCTCGGCTCACCGTGTTTCGTGCCGCTGACCGGTACTTGAGGAGGTCTGGAGGCCAATTCGACTGGGTACTGGAGTCGGTGAGCACCCGTCCGTTTGCAGCGCACCGTTGCGTGGGCGAAAGGGCAGTCGCCCTGTACCTGCAGACTGCGGAAGAAGTCTGGACGATGGAGTACCGATTCCCGATCAGTTGGATTGGACGAAACGTGCTGGAGCCTTCGTGGATCCGGAAGATGGCCGGCGCTCGGGTGGTGGCCATCTCAGAGTCCACAGTGGCGGCGCTCGCGCGCTACGGGGTCAGCGTCGAGGCGGTCGTCCCGCCGGGATGCGATCCACCCCAGGTCATGGAGGGCCGAACGGGTCCGGCGGCCGCCCCGCGCCTTCTCTGGATGGGGCGTCTGGTGCGCACCAAGCGCCCGGATGACGCGATCTCAGCTTTCCGGCAGATCCGCGAGGCTCTGCCTGCGGCCACTCTCGATCTCATCGGTGGCGGGTATCTGGAGGCACCTATTCGCGCTCAGCATCACCCTGGAGTGACGGTCCGCGGCTTCGTACCGGAGGGGGTGAAGACGTCTCTGCTTTCCCGAGCTGACCTGCTCCTGCTGCCCGGAACCCGCGAGGGGTGGGGCATCGTCGCGATGGAGGCAGCCTCGTACGGGGTGCCGGTTGTCGCCTACGACATCCCGGGCCTTCGAGATGCGGTCTTGGACGGAGTCACAGGGATGGTGGTGCCGGCTAATCCCGATGCGCTGGGCTCGGCCGCCGCCCGTCTGCTCCAGGACCCCGACCGCTGGCGGCAGCTCTCTGCCGCTGCCCAGCAACGAGCTCAAGAGTTCACTTGGGACCGGGTGGCTCGAGATCTGCTCTGCGCCCTCAGCCGGCCCACCGGACCAGGCGCAGGACTGAGCTCGCCCGATCCCGCTGCTCCCCCCTGCGGCCAGGTTTCCACGCCTCCCGTATACTCTGCCCACTTCCGGTCCGAGCCGCCATCCTATGAGGACCACTGAGTTGGCTGTCGCGTTGATCACGGGCATCACCGGTCAGGACGGATCGTACCTGGCGGAGTTTCTCCTCAGCAAGGGCTACGAAGTGCACGGCGTGGTACGGCGCACCTCCTCGCTGAACCGCGGCCGCATTGATCATCTGCGACACGCCCCGCCTGCTGTCCGGGGCCCGGGTGGTCTGCACCTTCACTACGGCGACCTGACTGATGCCGGCAGCCTCCAACGACTGGTGCGGGCAATCAAGCCGGCCGAGGTCTACAACCTGGCGGCCCAGAGTCATGTCGGCGTCTCCTTCGAACAGCCTGAGTACACAGCCGATGAGATCGGA
>JAKAWF010000470.1 GCA_021817025.1 bacterium | reverse complement strand
GGGCAGGCGGCCCAGGGCAACCCCGAGGCGCGCCGTCCGACCATGCGCGGCTTCAAGATCGCCAACGCCGACCTCGGCCAGCAGCTGCAGACCGCTCGTGAGAAGGTCCGAGTCCTGGAAGCTCAGATGCAAGACACGCCATCGCGGCTCCCCCTCAAAGAAGTGGCACCAGGCACCCAACTGCTCGATGCCGAGTCCAAGCTGGTCACCCATGGGGTGCGCATGAGCGCCTACAACGCAGAGTCGGCCCTGGCCCGGCTGCTGGCCCCCCATTACAGCCGGGCGGAGGACGAGGGCCGGGCCCTGCTGCGGGAGGCCTTCCGGACCAGCGGCACTCTGGAGGTGGTGGCCGACCACTTGGAGGTCCGTCTCAACCCCCTGTCGGCACCCCGCCGCACCCGCGCCCTGTCCGCCCTCTGCGACCAGCTCAACCAGACCGAGACCCGCTATCCGGGCACCGACCTGCTGCTCAGCTACTCCGTCCTACAACCCGGCGGCGTTGCATGAATTCCTGCCCCACATCAGGAGTCCTGGACTCGCCCATCTCTTCGTGCATTTCGCCAATCCCCTGCCCACCTCCTGCGGAAGTCCGGCCAATCGGCGACTTTTCGAACTCAAGCCTGCCGCCACGCCACCCCTCTCGCACGGCATTTCACCCCTTCACGTGTCAAAGTCGGGCTGAGTTGCCGGACCGCGCCACGAAGATTCCGCCCGAGGCTCGGTAGGCCCCGCCAGCAGCTACTCCGCCGCCACGACTCGGCCCACCTCCAGTGCCACGAAGCGCCGGCAGAGCAACTGGGTTAGTGCTGCGCTCTGCTCGGCGATCACGATGGCCACTCCCGTGTCCCCTTGCACCTTAGCCAGGACATCCATGAGGCCCTCCGCGAGGCGCGGGGCGAGGCCAAGGGTCGGCTCATCCAGCACCAAGACCTGTGGTCGGGCCATCATGGCTCGCCCGACCGCGAGGGCCTGGCGCTCACCCCCGCTCAACTGGCCGGCCTTGCGTTTTGTCAGCCGCTCCAGCACGGGCAGTAGCGCCAAGACATCGCCGACCCTCTGGTCGCGGGGCCCTCGAGCCTGCCAAGGAGCGGCACTGTGAAGGTTCTCCATGACCGTGAGGTCGGGAAACACATTGCCGGACTCGGGCACGAAGCGAACCCCTGATGCCACGCTGTCGGACACCCGCTTGATCTCCGCACCCTTGCGCAGGACCCGCCCGGCGTCAGGCTTCACCAGCCCCACAAGTGTTCTGACTAGCGTCGTCTTGCCCGCGCCGTTGCGCCCGAGGACGGCCACGGACTCGCCGTGTCTAACCGAAAGGCTCACGTCCTGGAGCGCCACCGCCCCGGCGAAGGAAACGCACAATCCTTGCCCCGACAGCTCCTCAGGCGCATTGTCAGCCGGAGGCTGGTCCATTACTCGCTGACCCGCCCATAGTAGGCTGCTTGCACCGCAGGCAGGTTGAGTACCGTGCTCGGCTCGCCGTCCGCCAGCACCCGGCCAAAGTCCAGCACCACGAGCTGCTCCGCAAAGGCCGCCACTCGCGTCACATCGTGCTCCACCACAAGGAGACTGACCCCACGTTCCTGAACGATCATCCCGAGCGTCGCCATCATGGCGTCCCGAGCGGGTCCGTCAAGACCCGACAAGGGCTCATCGCAGACCAGCCACGAGCTGCCAATCAGTAGCCCCCGCCCGACATCGATCAACTTCCTTATTCCGTACGGAAGAGCGCTCGCGGGGCGTTCCAGCCAGGCCTCCACCCCCAGCAGATCGCAGACCCGGTCCACCTCCTGCCGAGATGCGCGGCCCGCGCAGACCTCCAGGTTCTCCCTGACCGTGAGGCTCGGGACAATGGTGGGGTGCTGAAAGCTGCGCCCTAGGGCCAGCTTCGCTCGGCGAGCCACAGATTCCCCCGACACCTCTCTGCCGTTGAGGTAGACGGCACCACGCGACAACGACGCAAACCCGCAGATCGCATTCAGCAGGGTCGTCTTGCCAGCCCCGTTAGGGCCGACGATCGCGCAGCGCGACTTGCCGAATGTCACCGAAACCCCATCAACCGCGTGCACCCCGCCGAATGACACGCCGACGTCGTCCAACCGCAATTCAGCGTTCACTGATCCATCTCCATGTAAACCCTGTTGCGATCTTGCCTTCCCAATGCGACCAAGCTCCGCACTGATTCCTACTATCTCTGCTCTGGGGGACTGCCCACCGCCCCGCGGGCCACGGCCCGGGAGTAGATCCAAGCAAGGATCGTCTCGAACCCGCCCGGCCAGAGAATTATCACCACCACCAAGGCTGCACCGAACACGATGGGGGGCCAGTTGGTCAGCCCAGCCAGCAGACTCGGCAGCACCACCACGAAGGCCGCGCCGGCCAGGGCACCCAACGGTCCCCAGGCGCCGCCGATGATCACCCCTGCTAGGAGCGTGACGCTGACCGAAACGTCCACGGAGGTCGGGCTCACGTAGCCCCCAAGCACCGCCACCACCGCCCCACAGAGGCCGATTACCGCTGCCCCGAGTCCCTCGACCGCGGACATGTGAAAGCCCCGGCGCACGCCGCTGGCCACAGCTCGGCTTGGGTCGACGACGAGTATGAGAGTCCGCCCACCGACACGTCGGAGGCCAAAGACGAACGCTGCCCCCAGTCCGAACAGGAGCAGCGTGCCGAGGATGAAGATCATGCCAAAGAGGCTTCCGGTCGGAGGATTCACGTACATCCCCTGGGCACCCCCCGTCCAGTGGGCGAAGACTAGCACGAGGTCGCCCACTGACGCGGTCAGCACCAGGGTGAGGGTCACGTAGTAGATGTCCTCCATTCGGTGGGTGACCCAGCCCACCAGAGCCCCGACCACTCCAGCGGCCAGAATCGACCCGACGAGCGCAAGTCCCCACCAGACGTGGTCGCCCGCAACGATCGCGTACACATACGAGCCCACGGCCAGATAGGCGGCCCCCCCGAGGTTGACCCGGCCAGCGTAGCGAGTGATCAGGGACAGGCCTGCCACCCCGATCGCGTAGGCGACTACCAGCTCAGCCGTGTTCTGGGCTCCCCCGCCGAGCAGCAGCATCGCCCCGAGGGCCACCAGCAGCGCCACCACCAGCTCTCCCACCGCTACCCGCAGTCCGGTCCTG